>CAIOSY010000151.1 GCA_903861075.1 uncultured Nitrosomonadales bacterium | reverse complement strand
TTAACCGGAGATTCCATGCGAAAAAAACAAAAAACTTGACCCAACGTGAACACCTGAGTTAAAAACCAACTACCAGCACAACACGCCGTTCAGGCGTTCACGTTCGAGCAGAATCACTGTTCACGTTCAACAGAATAGGCAGACGATAGTGATTGCGATAAGAACAAGCGTAAATTATCACGGATCAGTTCTGTGAAATGACTTGCTGTCTGCGTGGGGTGAAATCAGTTAAAATGACAAAAATTTGCTAATGAGGGAGTTGCAATGACGTATGTAGTTTCGGAAAATTGTATTAAATGTAAATTCACCGACTGTGTTGATGTTTGTCCCGTAGATTGTTTTCGAGAAGGGCCGAATTTTCTGGTGATTGATCCTGATGAGTGTATAGACTGTACGTTATGTGTCGCTGAATGTCCTGCGGAAGCTATTTTTGCCGAGGATGATTTGCCTGAGGATCAGCATCATTTTACGGCTTTGAATGCCGAGTTATCCAAGCTGTGGTCTGTTATCGTCGAGAAAAAAGACCCTCCCGTGGATGCGGAAGAATGGCAAGGTGTGAAGGACAAGTTACATTTGCTTGAACGCTAAATATTCTAAATTTTATCCGCTGCGTCATCCTCAAAAGAGGGGGCGCAGAGCAGTCGCTTGAGGGCCGCATACAATGAAATTGAGTTTGCCGGAAAAATCAGCGGGATGCGGGTTGGCCGGTATCAATTGTCTGAAGTCTGAGTAAAAAGCTGTGGTATTATTTCGTTCGTCAACCGTTAGAAGGCGGTGATGCACTTTCGGTCGGAAAGTATCTTTGTCGATTTTTTTGGCGTCATAGCCAGGCTTATTAATTTAATGAAGGAATAACAAAATGGAACATAAACTCCCCGCTCTGCCTTATGCGATGGATGCACTGCAACCTTTCATGTCACAAGAAACATTTGAATATCACTATGCCAAGCATCATCAAGCCTATGTAACTAACCTGAACAACCTGATTAAGGGCACGGAATTCGAGTCACTAAACCTGGAAGAAATTATTAAAAAGGCGCCTGCTGGCGGTATTTACAATAATGCCGCTCAAGTCTGGAATCATTCCTTTTTCTGGACTTGTATGAAGCCTGAAGGAGGCGGGCAGGCTGCGGGTGCATTGGCTGACGCAATCAATGCAAAGTGGGGCGGTTTTGATCAGTTCAAGGCCGCGTTTCAAGCATCTGCCGTTGGTAACTTTGGTTCCGGTTGGACCTGGCTGGTGAAAAAGGCTGACGGGTCGTTGGATATTGTTAATATGGGTGCAGCAGGGACGCCCTTGACGACGGGTGATACCGCTTTGTTGTGTGTAGATGTTTGGGAACATGCGTATTACATCGACTATCGCAATATGCGTCCTAAATTTGTCGAAACTTATCTCGCTAATCTGGTTGATTGGGATTTCGTTGCGAAAAACTTCGCATAATTTTTAACAATTCCGGGGTTAAACCCGGACTGTGAGAAATTATCACCCTAGTGAATTCGGGTGCTACGTTGTCTTAATCTTGAGGCTAACAGTTTGTCTCATCAGGCTGTTAGCTTTTTTCCATGCAGAGTTTTTGTATCATCGCTTCTTCGTCCGCAGAAATTACTAACAGCGGTTTGCCGTTCTTGTGCCCGATGCCTGTTTGTCCTGTGATATTGGCTTCCGGATCAAGGATGAATCCCATAAACTTTAGTTGTGTAACTATTTTTTGGCGTATCTCGGGCGCGTGTTCACCAATACCCCCTGTAAAAACCAGTGCGTCTATGCCGCCCGCTTTTGCAGCGAGATTGCCGATTGCACCACATACTTCGCGGCAGAAATAATCGATGGCAAAATGCGAGGATGCCGTATTGCTGGATAACAGGTCGCTCATCTCGCTGGATTCATTATCTGACAGAGCCAGCAAGCCCATCTTATGGAACACGATATCGCTCAATTGCGTGCTGTCAAAGCGGCGGGAGAGTTCCAGCATGACGCCCGGATCCAGATTGCCGCTGCGCGTGCCCATCACGATGCCGCCTGCCGGGGTATATCCCATTGTGGTGTCGACTGAGTGCAGCTCTTTGAGCAGACAGAGACTCGCGCCGCTGCCCAGATGCGCGATGACAACATTGCCTTGTGCCGTATCGCCCAGCAGAGCGGGTAGTCGGCTAGCGATATAGGCGTAATTCAAGCCGTGGAAACCATAGCGGCGCAGGCCGAATTCCTGCGGGATAGGCAGGCGACGGGACAATTCAGGCATGCTTGTATGAAAGGCGGTATCGAAACAGGCGATTTGCGGCACATCGAAATACTGACGGCAAAGATCCAGTCCCATCAGATTACCCGGCAGATGCAGCGGTGCCAAAGGGATCAGGCGCTCCAGACGTTGCCGCTCAGTGTGATCAACCCGGCGCGCAGCATCTGTGATCTCGCCGCCATGCACAAAACGATGACCGATGAGATCGGGTGCATCGTTTTTAAGCTCACGCATCAAAAGTTCAAAAGCCGGTGCATGATCCCGCAAGTGTTCGTAGCGGAAATTTCGCCGCCCCCCGTCCGCCTGAAACAAACTCGCCTTGATCGACGACGAACCGCTGTTGATGGTGAGGATCGTTTTCACAATTATCAATTGATAATTTACAGCGTCCAGGTCCAGTTATCGACTTCAGGTAGATCGATGCCATGTTCATAGGCGTAGTTGCGGCATTCAATCTGCTTGTTGAGCATCTTTTCCTTGATGTGTGCGCCGGAAACTTGCAGAGCAGGAAGTCGGTCTATGATGTCAATTACCAGACTGAAACGGTCGATCTGATTCTGTATGGCCAATTCCAGCGGCGTATTGATGCTGCCCTTTTCCTTGTAACCGCGTACGTGGAAATTCTGGTGGTTGGTGCGGCGATAAGCTAAACGGTGTATTAGCCAAGGGTAGCCGTGGAAGTTGAACATCACCGGACGGTCTTTGGTGAACAGACTGTCGAAATCCCGATCGCTCAGGCCGTGAGGATGCTCGGTGGACGGTGTGAGTTTATACAGATCAACTACGTTAATGTAGCGTATCTTCAACTCAGGGAAATTTTCGCGCAGCAACATCACGGCTGCCAGCGCTTCCTTGGTTGGAATATCGCCGGCTGAGGCCATCACGACATCCGGCTCGCCGCCCTGATCGTTACAGGCCCAGTCCCAAATGCCGATGCCTTTGGTGCAGTGCAGGATCGCCGCTTCCATGTTGAGAAACTGCAAATGCTTCTGTTTGTCGCAGACGATAACGTTGATGTAATCGGTGCTTTTCAGGCAGTGATCGGCGATTGAAAGCAGGCAATTGACATCGGGCGGCAGATAAATGCGCGTGACGTCGGGGCTCTTGTTGACCACCAGATCCAAAAATCCCGGATCCTGATGGGTAAAACCGTTGTGATCCTGACGCCATACGGTGGAGGTGATCAGCAGGTTCAGTGATGATACCGGTGCGCGCCACGGGACGTCTTTGGACATCGCCAGCCATTTGGCATGCTGATTAAACATCGAGTCGATGACGTGAACGAAGGCCTCATAGGTAGAGAAGAAACCGTGGCGTCCCGAGAGCAAATAGCCTTCCAGCCAGCCTTCCAGCGTGTGCTCGGAGAGCATTTCCATCACGCGACCATCGGGGGAGAGTTCACCGCCGCCGGCGTCCTCCGGCAGATAATCCGCAAGCCAGGTCTTTTTGCTGACCTCATAGATGTTATCCAGTTTATTGGAACTGTTTTCATCCGGGCCGAATACGCGGAAGTTGGTCATGTTAGCCTGCATGATGTCGCGCAGGAATTTTCCTAGTGGACGGGTATTTTCAGCGACCGTGGTGCCGGGTTTAGTAACCTCAACCGCATAGTCACGACAGTTCGGCATATGCAGCGCGCGGCGCAGCAAGCCGCCGTTAGCGTGCAGATTAGCGCTCATGCGGCGTATGCCCTTAGGTGCCAGCGCTTTGAGTTCCGGTAGCAGGCTGCCGCTATCATCGAACAGTTCATCAATCTTATAACTATTAAGCCATTCTTCGAGTTTGGCGAAATGTTCAGGGGTCTTTACTTCGCCGATGGGCACCTGGTGCGAGCGCCAAAAACCTTCCATTTTTTTGCCGTCGACCTCTTTGGGCCCGGTCCAGCCTTTAGGGCTGCGCAGAACGATCATCGGCCAGCGCGGACGTGCCGGTATGCCGCTCTCGCGAGCTTCAGTCTGGATGCGGCGGATTTCCAGTACGCATTCTTCCATTACCTGTGCCATGCGTTGATGCATGGTTTCAGGGTCTGAGCCTTCGACGAAGTGAGGCGTCCAGCCGTAGCCCTTGAACAGATTTTCCAGTTCTTCGTGCGAGATGCGCGACAGGATGGTCGGGTTGTTAATCTTGTAGCCGTTCAGATGCAGGATAGGCAGCACGGCGCCATCCCGGATCGGATTGAGAAATTTGTTCGAGTGCCAGGAGGTCGCCAGCGGTGCGGTTTCGGATTCGCCGTCGCCGACCATCACGGTCACGATCAGATCAGGATTGTCAAAAGCGGCGCCAAAGGCGTGTGAGACGCTGTAGCCTAATTCACCGCCTTCGTGGATGGAACCCGGTGTTTCAGGGGTGCAGTGGCTGCCAATGCCGCCCGGAAAGGAAAATTCCTTGAAGAACTGGCGCATGCCGTCGATGTTCTCGCTCTTGTTCGGATATACCTCGCTGTAGCGACCTTCCAGATATACCGGTCCGAGTACGCCGGGTGCGCCATGCCCCGGGCCTGCCATGAAGATTGCATTCAGATCATATTTGACGATCAGACGGTTCATATGTATGTAGCCAAATGACAGACCCGGGCTCGAACCCCAGTGTCCTAGCAGACGGTTTTTGATGTGTTCAAGTTTAAGCGGTTCTTTCAGCAGCGGATTGTCGCGCAGATAAATCATGCCGGCGGCCAGATAGTTGCAGGCGCGCCAGTAGGCGTCAGTATTTTGTAATTCTGTCCTGGATAGTACGGTCATAGCGGCGCCCTGAGTGTTGATTTTTTGAAATAGCCTCAGATTGTACGCTATAAATATTAAAGAATTGTTATGCAATGGTGGAATTTCAGATTCTATATTGTCCTTATATTCCTGCGTTGTTCCGTGTTGTTGTAGGCGGTTATGAGGATGGAATTTAAGCAGCGACGCTATCTCTTTGCTATGCTTAATTAAAATGGGCTTGTCCACAGATTATGCACAACCGTATCCACGGTTACTGTGGATAATTGAACACTGACCTCAGAAAGAAGAAGCCGACCCTGATTCGCGATAGTATTATTCAAGCAGTCCTGCGGCGATATTTTTCTGGTAAATGATGATGTTATGGAGATTTGGATCATTTTTCAATGCTGGCGAGTATTGTTTAAGTGCTTGTTTCCGCTGTACTTCATTATGAAATAATCCATAATCCCTGCCAAATTATTGTTGTTGTGTCATAATCACGCGTTCTAAAAACCGTGTATCAGTCAGGCAAATTACAATGAGCGCACAAACTCTTTACGACAAACTCTGGAATTCTCACGTAGTTAGGCAGGATGCGGATGGCACTGCATTAATTTATATTGATCGTCAGTTGGTGCATGAAGTGACCAGTCCTCAGGCATTTGAGGGGCTCAGGCTGGCTAAGCGTCGTCCCTGGCGTATTGCTTCTATGCTGGCAGTGCCCGATCACAATGTGCCGACAATCAATCGGGCAGCCGGTATTTCTGATCCTGTTTCACGTATTCAAGTAGAAACGCTGGATGCGAATTGTGCCGAGTTCGGTATCACTGAATTTAAAATGGGCGACATCCGTCAGGGCGTCGTACACGTGATGGGGCCGGAGCAAGGTGCTACTTTGCCCGGTATGACTGTTGTATGTGGTGATTCACACACGAGTACCCATGGGGCGTTCGGTGCGCTGGCGCATGGTATTGGTACGTCTGAAGTTGAGCATGTCATGGCAACGCAATGTCTGGTGGCTAAAAAATCTAAGGCGATGGAAGTGCGCGTTGAGGGTCAGCTAGGTTATGGCGTAACGGCAAAGGATATAGCCTTAACTGTGATCGGTAAAATGGGTACGGCAGGTGGCACAGGATACGCGATTGAATTTACCGGAAGTACAGTGCGCGCCTTGAGTATGGAAGGTCGTATGACATTATGCAATATGGCAATAGAAGCCGGTGCGCGCGCAGGAATGATCGCCGCTGATGAGGTGACTTTTGCCTATCTGGAAGGTCGTCCTTTTGCGCCGCAAGGTGTAATGTGGGAGCAGGCTGTGTCCCAATGGCGTCATCTGCATAGCGATGAGGGCGCGGTGTTCGATGCCTCGCTGGTGCTGGATGCTGCGGAAATTCACCCGCAAGTGACCTGGGGAACTTCTCCTGAAATGGTCGTATCGATTGAGGGTTGTGTACCTAATCCTTTAGATTTGAGTGGCGAAAAACGTGAAGGCGCAGAGCGCGCGCTAGTTTATATGGGGCTGACGGCAGGCACGCCTATTACAAAAATAAATATCGACAAAGTGTTTATCGGTTCCTGTACCAACGGTCGTATCGAGGATATGCGTGCCGCAGCGATGGTAGCTCGGGGTAAAAAAGTCGCCGCGAACGTGAAATTGGCGCTGGTTGTGCCAGGTTCCGGATTGGTTAAGCTCCAGGCAGAACAAGAAGGGCTGGATCAGATTTTTATTCAAGCGGGTTTTGAGTGGCGTGATCCTGGTTGCTCTATGTGTCTGGCAATGAATGACGATAAGCTGGCCGCAGGAGAACGGTGTGCTTCAACCTCAAATCGTAACTTTGAAGGACGTCAAGGCCAGGGCGGACGTACGCATCTCGTGAGTCCGGAAATGGCCGCCGCCGCCGCTATTGCGGGTCACTTTGTTGATGTCAGTAAGCAGTAAGGCAATGAAAGTAATGATATTATTGATGGCCGTTGTTTTTTTGACTGCTTGCAATACCATTGAAGGCATTGGAAAAGACCTGAAAAAGGGCGGCGAAAAAATTGAGAAGGCAGCGAAATAAATGGAAAAGTTTAGCAAAATAAATGGATTGGTAGCACCACTAGATCGCGCTAATGTCGATACTGACGCGATTATTCCCAAGCAGTTTTTAAAGTCTATCAAGCGTGCAGGTTTTGGCCCCAACGCTTTCGATGAGTGGCGTTATCTGGATCACGGTGAGCCGGGTATGGATAATTCAAAGCGTGAGATCAATCCGGACTTTGTATTAAACCAGTCGCGTTATCAGGGCTCACAGGTTTTGCTAACCCGGGAAAATTTCGGCTGTGGTTCTTCCCGGGAGCACGCTCCCTGGGCTTTGGCGGACTATGGTTTTCGGGTAATTATTGCGCCCAGCTTCGCGGATATTTTCTTCAATAACTGTTTCAAAAACGGGCTGTTGCCGATCAGGCTGGATGCGGATACGGTAGAGATTTTGTTTAAGGCGGAAGCGGCGAATGCTGGTTTCAAACTTGACATTGATCTTGAAGCGCAAACGATTACTGCGCCGGATGGTACAGTCTACTCGTTCGATGTTGATCCATTCCGTAAACATTGTTTGCTAAATGGACTGGACGATATCGGGCTGACGTTGCAGCATATGGATGAGATTTCAGCGTTCGAAGCGAAACACCGCGCGGCACAGCCCTGGCTGTGAAAGAGCTAGTGGGGAGTAGAAAGTGCTAAGTGGGGTCGTGGTTTTGATTTGCCACTCGCCGCTCATCGCTGAGGCACGCAGTGCCGCCTTACTTAACCGTTCTCCATTTTTTAAGATTTTTTAGGATATTAAAATGAAAATTGCAGTTTTGCCGGGTGACGGCATAGGGTCTGAAATCGTGGCACAAGCTGCGAAAGTTCTGGAAGCATTGCGCAGCGACGGTCTGCACATCGAAACCGAATACGCGCATCTGGGTGGTGCAGGTTATGATGCAGCGGGCGATCCATTTCCGCCTGCGACCGAAAGTCTGGTTAAAGCGTCCGATGCCATTTTGCTCGGCGCGGTAGGCGGTTATCAGTATGATACCTTGCCTCGTGCTATGCGCCCTGAGCAGGGATTGTTGCGAATTCGTAAATCATTGAATTTATTTGCTAATTTGCGTCCTGCGATGGTTTACCCGGAGCTGGTGAATGCGTCCAGTCTGAAGCCTGAACTGGTGTCCGGCTTGGATATTCTGATTTTACGAGAGTTGACCGGCGATATTTATTTTGGTCAGCCGCGTGGTATCCGCACGCTGGACAATGGTGAGCGTCAGGGTTTTGACACCATGCATTACAGCGAGTCTGAAATCCGCCGTGTGGCGCATGTCGGGTTCAAGAGTGCGATGAAGCGCAGCTACAAACTGTGCTCCGTGGATAAGGCCAATGTGCTCGATACCAGTATGTTCTGGCGCGAGATCGTTACGGACGTGGCACGCGAATACCCGGAAGTCGTGTTGTCGCATATGTATGTGGATAACGCGGCTATGCAGTTGGTGCGCGCGCCTAAGCAGTTTGACGTGATTTTGACCGGTAATATTTTCGGGGACATTTTGTCTGACGAAGCGTCCATGCTGACCGGTTCCATTGGTATGTTACCCTCCGCATCACTGGATGAAAATAACAAGGGTCTGTACGAGCCTTGTCACGGTTCAGCGCCGGATATCGCGGGCCAAGATATTGCAAATCCCCTGGCAACAATTTTGTCGGTGGCGATGATGATGCGTTACACTTTTGCACGCGAAGACGTTGCGCAGCGCATCGAAACTGCAGTGCACCGCGTGTTGCAGCAAGGATTGCGCACCGGAGATATTTTTGAAGCCGGTATGCAGAAAGTTGGCTGTACTGCGATGGGCGATGCGGTCGTTAAGGCGCTGTAGGATACAAACTTACGACTAGCGAATTACCACCGGTTTATATATTTGATTTTAAGGAATGAGAAACATGAGCAAGCAAGATGAAAACCTTTTATCCGGGCACCGGTACGATGTATGTATTTTGGGCGCGACCGGCGCGGTGGGCGAGGCAATGTTGGCGATCCTGGAAGAACGCAAGTTCCCCGTGCGTAATCTCTATTTGTTAGCATCGAGCAGATCGGCGGGCACTGAGATTATGTTCCGGGGTGAAGCGCTTACCGTGTTGGATGTAGAAGGATTTGATTTTTCCAAGGTGCAAATTGGTCTGTTTTCTGCCGGTGGCAGCGTGTCTGAAAAATATGCTCCTGTCGCCGCCGCTGCGGGTTGTGTGGTTATCGACAATACGGCGCATTTTCGTTATGACCGAGATATTCCTTTGGTGGTGCCGGAAGTTAACCCCCATGCTATCGCGCAATACAAGAATCGTGGCATTATTGCCAATCCCAACTGTTCAACGATACAAATGCTGGTTGCATTAAAGCCCATCAAAGATGCGGTGGGTATTTCTCGTATTAATGTCGCGACTTATCAGGCTGTTTCAGGAACCGGTAAGGAGGCGATAGATGAGTTGGCCGCACAAACACGTGCGTTATTCAATTCTCAGGATGTTGAAGTGGATGTTTATCCTAAACGTATTGCTTTCAATGTGTTGCCGCAAATTGATGTATTCATGGAAAATGGTTATACCAAGGAAGAAATGAAGATGGTCTGGGAAACCCAGAAAATCATGGAAGACGATACCATTATGGTGAATCCGACGGCCGTCCGTGTGCCGGTTTTTTATGGCCATTCCGAAGCCTTGCACATCGAGACTAAAAAGAAGATTACGGCCTCGGAAGCCCGTGCATTACTTGAAAAAGCACCCGGCGTGATTGTCATGGATGAGCATATTCCGGGCGGTTGGCCGACTGCAGTTGATGCGGCCGGGACGGATGCAACTTATGTGGGGCGCATACGTGAGGACTTATCACACCCGATGGGCTTGGATTTGTGGGTGGTGAGTGATAATGTGCGCAAGGGTGCGGCTTTGAATAGTGTGCAAATTGCTGAAATATTGATTGCAGATTATTTAAAGTAATGATTTCATAACTGCGTGGTGTCTATGTTTAATCATATAATCAAAGAATTGATGGCTTTATGTGCGCATCACGTGGGTCGCTATGCGGGCAATTTTATTGTTCGATTGCTCGGTTTATTAGTGGGCTTGACCGTCAGCGCAGGGGTTATTGCGGTTGATCTGGGTAAAATCAATGTGACCTCTACGCTTGGGAAACCGCTTAATGCAGAGATTGAACTGCTCGCGGTGAGCAAATCTGAGCAAGGCAGCCTGGTTGCCCGTATGGCCACACCTGAGACTTATAGCTTGTCAGGACTGGATTATCCGTACGGTTTGGATTTCCAGTTTTTGATGGCGCGCAATAGTCGGGGCCAGCCTTATTTGAAGTTAACAAGTCCGCAGGCAGTTAAAACCCCCTTTGTGAGTATTCTGGTTGAGTTAACAGGATCTTCAGGCAAAATAACGCGTGAATATAGTTTCCTGCTTGGACCGGATGCGGCATTTGTCGATCCGTCTGCTCCAGCGCCTGTCGTTATCTCTCCTGTTGTTGAGTCATCGGTTATGCATACTGAGACATTGGACAGCCGCTCAGAAGCCGTCGATGTTCCTGTGGAAAAATCGGATGCGCCTGTGGTGTCGGCGAATGCGGTTGTGCCCACCACTAAGGGAGAGGTTAAGCCAGAGCGTAAGCAACGCCCTTTAAAAACAGCTACTGTCGTCGTTCGTCCAGGAGAGAGTTTAAGTAAAATTGCGGAACGTAGTAAACCTGTTGAAGTGAGCCTGGAACGGATGTTAGTGTCGATTTATCGTCTGAATGAAGATCAATTCGTTAATAAGAATATGAATCGTGTTCAGTCGGGAAAAGTTCTGCGCATTCCGGAGCAGGAGGTGGTGGCGCAGTTAACGCAAGGAGAGGCCGTTCAGGAAATACATCTTCAGGATATGGATTGGCATGCTTATCGACAGGCGCTAGCGGGAACAGCGTCTGCCAGTCATCATTCCGATGTGACGCATCAAGCGGTGATTGGAAAAGTGAGTCGCCTCGCAGAAGATGTGCCAGCGGCCTCAAGTGAGCCCGTCAAAGAAGTTCTGCGCTTATCCAAAGGTGAAGCCGTTAAAGGTGAAAAAACGATTAGTGCGTCACAAGAAAAATTAAACGCGGACGCCGATGACGCGATTGCAAAAAGTAAGGCGCAAAGCGAGGAACAAACACGTGCCGAGTTAGTCGCCAATGCGAAAAAGGATGAGCAACGATTACTTGAACTTAAATCTGAAGCGGCGGTCGTTCCGAGTGCTGTCGCGGCAAGTAGTGTCGCGATAAACAGTGTTGCAGAATCACAGAAAAATTTGCTGGCGGCGTTAGCCGATCACCCTGTGACTAAAAAATCTTTCTGGGGAAATATTGCTGCTTCTATTGACAAGTTTTTGGAATCGCCGATTGTTGCAGGTATAACGGCGGTCTGTTTGTTGCTCGTGTTTGGTTTATGTGAAATATTGATTCGACGTCGGCGTCGTGGACATAAACTGTCTGCAGATGAGACTACGCAAGCGCGTGTGGAGGAGATGGGCACGGAGGATGCCGCTCATCGTGAGGCAGCTCCCGTCTTGCCGCCTGAATCCGAGCTTTTTAATGATGCAGATTTAGTGCAAGAAGCTCAGTTGCTGATAAACTTTGGGCGTTTAGAACAAGCAGAAGCACTTCTGAAGCAGGCGCTCAAACTTTACCCTGATAATAAAGAGGCGCACGCTAAATTGCGCAAAATTGAAATGACTCGCCGTGCCACATTAATTAGCCCTGTTACCAGCCCTCTTGATGAGATGGGCGAGGCTGAAATAAAATCAGAGGAGGGGCAGGACGTTTTGCCGAATCTTGATGCCTTTATGTCAAATATGAAGACGACTCAGAGTGCTTCAATGGGAAATGAGGAAGAGGTCGGGTCGGATATGCCATTGGGGGGTATGGGAAATAACGGTCTTTCTGCTGTGCCGCCTGTCAATTTATCGGCCATTAGTTTGGATATGAGAGATGAAGTTAAGGCGGATGCCTCTGATAATAGTAAACAGTGGCATGAAATTGCGACTAAACTTGATTTGGCAAAAGCGTATCAGATGGCTGGTAAATTAACGGGTGCGCGTGAAATTCTCGATGAAGTGGTGCAGCAGGGTGATGCAGCACAACAGTTAGAAGCGAAAATACTCATTAATCAGTTGGGGTGATGGCAGCTCAGGTAATAATGGCTAAAAAGACGGATTCTGTCTCGCGCTCTGCACAAATTGACATGCTGACGGATGCTCTGTTGGAAAAATTATGAGGTTGCATCCTGTTACGCAGATTTTGATATGGTGCGTATTTGTAACTGCCATGCAATTTCTGGCACCCAAACGGATATTCATCGCGGCGACAATGGTATTGTTATCCGCTTTTTTACTGTCACGTCATAAACTTATACACCTGCTGCGCAGAACACGCTGGATCATGTTGAGCCTGTGGTTTATTTACGCTTACAGTACGCCGGGAGAGCCCCTGTTTGATTTGGCGGGGATTTTTAGTCCCAGTATTGAAGGAGTTTTAGACGGAGGCGTGCAGTTGATGCGTTTGCTGTCTGCGCTTGCGGCGCTCTCCTTGCTGCTAAACCACTTGCATCGTCAACAACTTATCGCTGGCTTGTATGCTTTGTTTGCACCGGTGGTATGGCTGGGCTTGTCTCGTGAGCGTCTGGCGGTGCGTTTGGCCTTAACTTTGCAGTATGCTGAAGTTGCGATGTTGCTTAGTGTGACATGGAAGGATAGTTTGCGCAGTCTCACCGCTGATTTTATAAAAACGGATGCTGGAAATATGATTATTGAATTACCTGTTTGTCGATTTACACGGAGGGACGCAGGGGTGTTGATAGTGACTGCAGCTGTGTTGTGGCAGGTGGTGAAATGAGAATTGCACTGGGAGTTGAGTACGACGGCAGTTCTTATTTTGGTTGGCAGAGTCAGGCGGTAGGTCGCACGGTTCAGGATACATTGCAAGCTGCCATAAGCCAGATTGCAGCGGCGCCTGTTTCAGTGGTTGCAGCAGGACGAACAGATACGGGGGTGCATGCCCTGGAACAAGTTGTACATTTCGATACAAATGCATCACGTCCTTTGACGGCGTGGGTTCGGGGTGTCAATGCGCTGTTGCCAGCGAGTATTGTGATTATATGGGCTCATCCCGTGCCCGATGAATTTCATGCGCGATTTTCGGCTATCGGACGTAGTTATCGCTATTGTCTTCTCAATCGTTCAATACGCTCCGCGGTGAAGGCGGGGAAAGTGGGTTGGTTTCATTTACCTCTTGATATTGATTCCATGCGTGAGGCAGCCGGTTTTTTGTTAGGTGAGCATGATTTTAGTGCTTTTAGAGCTGCGGAATGTCAAGCGAAATCTCCCGTTAAGCGTTTGCATAATCTCACTATCACCCAAGACGGAGAGATGTTGGTATTTGATCTTGATGCAAATGCATTTTTACACCATATGGTACGCAATTTAGTCGGTAGTTTAATCTATGTTGGAAAAGGAAAATATCCGCCAGGCTGGTTGCGCGATGTTCTGGATAGGCGCGAACGTAGATTAGCTGCGCCAACTTTTTCACCTGCCGGCTTGTATTTGCGTCATATTCAATATGATGCCAGGTGGGGACTGCCGCAAATACAGAAATCAGGCTTAGTGAGAATTGGGAATGGACTTGAGCATGGATGAACGGGATGTTGTTAAAGGGCAAGCAAAGAACCTGGAATTGTCGACTCGTCACCACTCCCGTCCTGTATCTTGCCGGGTAAAGATATGCGGTATTACGCGAGTTGAAGATGTACAGCTCATTGCAATGAGTGGCGCTGATGCGATGGGTCTGGTTTTTTATAAGCCTAGTCCCCGTTATGTCAGTATTGAACAGGCTGTGCGTTTGCTTGAAGTGTTGCCGCCTTTCGTGACGGTGGTGGGTTTGTTTGTTAATGCCAGTGAGAAATACGTGCGTGAGGTGATGTCCGCCGTGTCACTGGATGTGCTGCAATTTCACGGTGAAGAGTCGCCTGAATTTTGTGAGCAATTCCATAAGCCTTATATCAAGGCAATTCGCGTCAAATCGGGTGTGAATTTGTTACAATGCGCAGCAGATTTTCATACGGCGCAAGGTTTGTTGCTGGATGCGCACGTGGAGGGAATGCAGGGTGGCACCGGTGCGGTGTTTGACTGGACGCTCATCCCGCAGCAGTGCGAACTGCCTTTGATTTTGTCAGGAGGCTTGAGTGCGGGCAACGTCGCAGCAGGGATAAAACAAGTCAGGCCTTATGCGGTTGATGTGTCCAGTGGCGTAGAAGTAGGTACAGGAAGTACGGCTCAAAAGGGTGTAAAAGACGTGGCGAAAATCGCTCAGTTCATGCAAGAGGTTAAAAATGTACGATTATCCTGATAATACCGGCCACTTTGGTCAGTTCGGTGGCATATATATGGCAGAAACATTGATTCCTGCCGTGGAGGAGTTGCGTGTACAGTATTTGCATTATCGGGATGATCCTGACTTTAAGGCAGAGTTTGCCTACGAGCTCAAGCATTATGTGGGTCGTCCCAGTCCCATTTATCATGCAAAGAACTGGTCGGATCGATTAGGGGGGGCGCAGATATATTTGAAACGTGAGGACTTAAATCATACCGGTGCGCACAAGATTAATAACGCGATTGGTCAGGCGTTGCTCGCTAAACGGATGGGAAAAAAACGCGTTATTGCCGAAACGGGAGCCGGTATGCACGGCGTGGCGACGGCGACTGTGGCAGCACGTTACGGCATGGAGTGTATTGTTTATATGGGTGCGGAAGATATTCAACGCCAATCCCCCAATGTGTATCGTATGAAATTGCTGGGTGCCACTGTTGTGCCCGTAACCAGTGGCTCGCAAACGCTTAAAGATGCGTGTAACGAAGCCATTCGTGATTGGGTTACCAACGTTGAAAGTACCTTTTATATTTTTGGTACGGCAGCGGGCCCGCATCCTTATCCTATGATGGTGCGCGACTTTCAGTGCGTCATTGGCAATGAAGCTAAAATTCAGATGCCTGAAATGATAGGTCGTCAGCCGGATGCGGTGATCGCCTGTGTGGGGGGCGGTTCAAATGCCATTGGTCTGTTTTATCCTTATATCGATGTTCCTGAGGTGCAAATTATCGGCGTGGAAGCCGGTGGACATGGTGTCTCTACTGGCAGTCATGCTGCACCCTTAACGGCGAATAGTACGGTTGGCGTGCTGCATGGCAATAAGGTTTACCTGATTCAGGATGAAAATGGGCAAATTAGTGAGACGCATTCTATTTCGGCAGGTTTGGATTATCCCGGTGTTGGCCCTGAGCATTGTTGGCTCAAGGATACGGGACGTGCACACTATGTTGCGATTAACGATGATGAGGCATTGCAAGCCTTTCATGATCTTTGCCGGTTCGAAGGTATCATTCCTGCACTGGAATCGAGTCACGCATTAGCTCATGCTGCCAAGATTGCACCCGGTATGAGCCGGGATAAAGTATTACTGGTCAACTTATCGGGACGCGGTGATAAAGATATCAATACTGTGGCTCGTCTATCAGGAATTACACTATGAGTCGCATTCAAGCTACCTTTGATACCTTAAAAAAACAGCAGCGACGCGCGCTGATCCCTTTTTTTACGGCGGGCGATCCTACGCCTGCTGCAACGGTTCCCTTGATGCATGCACTAGTGTCTTCAGGGGCTGATGTGATTGAGTTGGGTGTTCCTTTCTCTGATCCGATGGCCGATGGCCCGACTATTCAACGAGCTTCCGAACGTGCACTCAAGCAGGGTATGTCCTTGCGTGGTGTGCTGGCGCTGGTGGCGGAATTTCGTCTCACAAATGACATTACCCCGGTTGTGCTGATGGGTTATGGCAATCCGATTGAGGCGATGGGCTGGGAGCTGTTTGCCAAACGCTGTGAGGAAGTGGGGGTGGATGGTGTTTTGACGGTTGATTTTCCACCTGAAGAAAGTTATGAGGCATTTGAGCATTTGCAGCGCCACGGGATTGATCCGATTTTCCTGTTAGCCCCCACTACCTTGGAGACTAGGATAGAGCAGGTGGCAAAGCTTGCGCGAGGTTATGTTTATTATGTCTCGCTCAAAGGGGTGACAGGATCAGGCAGTCTGGATTTGTCAGCGATAGCGCTTAAGTTGCCGCAACTGCGCAAGCATATCAAGCTGCCTATCGGTGTTGGATTTGGTATTCGCGATGCAGTTACCGCGCAAGCCGTGGCTAAATTGTGCGATGGCGTGGTAGTGGGGAGTCGTATTGTGGAAGAGATTGAACATTCTGCGGACTGCGACGTTATTGCAAATGTGAGCCGATTAGTCAGCGAATTGCGTGTGGCGATCGATCAAGCGTAAAGCTAAAAAGGATAGATATTATGAGCTGGTTTCAAAAATTATTACCACCCAAAATCAATCGCCGGGTAGGTGATGCAAAAAAAACGGTGCCCGAAGGATTGTGGAGTAAATGTCCTTCCTGCGAGGCTGTGCTGTATCACTCCGATCTGGAAGAAAATCTCAGTGTGTGTCCAAAATGTAGTCATCATCATCGTATTCCAGCACGCACACGTCTAGACTGGTTGCTAGATGCTGAAGGGCGCTTTGAAATTGGTGCTGAAGTTCTGCCTGTCGATACGCTTAAGTTTAAAGACAGTCGAAAATACACCGAACGTCTGATCGCTTCTAAGAAAAGCACGGATGAAGATGACGCCTTGATAGTCATGCAGGGTTTTATGCGTGATGTTCCCGTTGTTGTGGCCGTATTTGAATTTGCCTTTATGGGTGGATCTATGGGGTCGGTGGTGGGTGAGCGATTTGTGCGCGGTGTACAAGTTGCCCTTGAGCAAAAATGTCCGTTTATTTGTTTCGCTGCCAGTGGCGGCGCCCGCATGCAGGAAGGTTTGTTATCCCTGATGCAAATGGCGAAAACCTGTGCAGCATTGACCCAGTTGTCAGAAGAAAAGCTACCCTTTATTTCTGTTCTGACCGACCCGACTATGGGGGGCGTATCAGCTAGCTTCGCTTTTATGGGGGACGTGGTGATTGCAGAGCCTGGTGCGTTAATCGGCTTTGCAGGTGCCCGTGTGATACAGCAAACTGTGCGTGAAACGTTGCCTGACGGTTTTCAACGTGCGGAATTTTTACTTGAACATGGTGCGGTCGATATGATAATCGATAGGCGTGAAATGCGTAATCAACTCATTACGCTCGTTACGATGCTCCTGCGTCGTCCCGCTGTTGCGGCGCTGGAAACAGTTTAACGAATATGTTCAGCTATGCACTGAAAGTGGCGTATTTTTCAATGTCCTGGCTGCAAATGCAGGATAAGTTCGGCATGCAACATTAAATCTTATGACCATGCCCGATACATTGCCTGAATGGTTACGTTATCTTGAATCTTTACATCCCAACACCATTGCGTTGGGGCTGGATCGTGTTGATCTCGTTAAACAACGCATGAATTTGCAGCCTAAATTCCCCGTTATCGTTGTAGGAGGTACCAACGGTAAGGGGTCTGTGTGTGCGATGCTAGAAGCGATATTGGATGCGGCAGGTTATCGCACAGCTTGCTATACCTCGCCGCATTTGCTCAATTACAACGAGCGTGTACGTATAAATAAGCAGGCCGTGTCAGATCAATCATTATGTGCTTCCTTTGCCGAAATCGAAAAGGTCAGGGGAGATATTCCGCTTACTTATTTTGAATTTTCAACCTTAGCGGCAATGCAGTTGTTTATGGGGCAGCAGGTGGATGTGGCTATTCTTGAGGTGGGCTTGGGAGGAAGACTGGACGCGGTCAATGTGTTTGAAGGTGACTGCTCAATAGTTAGCAGTGTGGATATTGATCATACGGACTATCTGGGTGAGACACGAGAACAGATTGCATTTGAAAAAGCCGGTATTTTCCGTCAGGGACGCGTGGCAATTTGCGGGGATCTTGATGTGCCCGCTGCATTCGTGCAGCACGCAGAGATGATAGGTGCGCGTTTGTTGTGTGTTGGTCGGGACTTTGGCTTTCACTCTCATCAGGGACAATGGGATTATCATAGTTTGTCTGGTACGCGTACGGCATTGCCTTATCCTGCTTTGAGGGGGGAGTTTCAGTTGCTCAATGCCAGTGCTGTACTGGCGGCACTGGATGTATTAAAGCCACTTTTACCCGTGAGTATGTCGGCTATACGTCGCGGTTTTACTGAGGTTCAGCTAACGGGTCGTTTTCAGTTTATCCCGGGCAGGCCTCAGTTGATATTGGATGTGGCGCACAATCCTCATGCTGCGCGTGCCCTGGCGAAGAATCTGGCGAGTATGCCGCCTTGTCCTCATCGTTATGCCATCTTTGGGATGTTAAAGGATAAAGATGGCGTGGGCGTGGCAAAAGCATTGGATCCGTATATTGATACCTGGCTGATCGCCGGGATTGATGTGTCTCGTGGCGCCAGTGCAGAAGAAATGATGGACGTATTGCATCAAGCGGGTGTGAGTGGCAATGTTGTTGCTTTTCCCGATATTGCTCATGCGCTTGCTCACGCCTGTAATGTAGCCTCTGAAAATGATAGAATCACTGCCTTTGGTTCTTTTTATACGGTAGCTGAAGTGATGGCTGCCCGATCGTTACGTGTTCAGTAATATCTCCAATGTAGATGATAGACCCGCAGTGATAAGGGCGGACGTGCTCAGGTCAAGTGCAATATTACTCGTATTTAAAGGTTTTAAATAATGGCTAAGCCTCAAACGCAAGACGAGATCAATATCAAACGTAAAGCACGTCGCCGTCTAATCGGCGCGATTGCCTTAGTGTTGATGGTTATTGTGATCTTGCCTATGGTGCTCGATAGTGAACCTAAAATAACGGGACAGGATATTGATTTGCGTATTCCAGCACCGGATAAAACAGGTGAATTTGTGCCGGGGATGGCCGCATCAGAAGTTGTGGATACCGGGGGTGCATCTGCGGTAGGTGAAGTTCAGTTTTCCTCGGCAGTGCAGGCTATAAAGCCTGATAATATTGACTCGGTTGGTGATGTAGGCGTTTTGCCCGTGGCGCCTGTGATAAGTCAGACGGACGGGAAGACCATAGCAGAGAAACCGACTCGGATATTGGCCAGTAAAGCGCTGGATGCCCATAACACAGAGGTTAATCAGTCAGACATTAAGCGAAACGATAATAAAAAATCCGATGCCAGTGCGGAAAAGTCCAAGATCTCACCGGCTCAAGCGTCAGTATCCGCTGGTGATAAAGAGATAAATAAATCAACGGGTAGTTACAGTGTTCAAATAGGCGCATTCGCCAGTCCATCTGCAGCGTCTCAGGAATCTGAAAAATTGAAAAGCTGGGGTTTTAGGGTTTATACAGAACAAATCAATGACACTACTCGTGTGCGGGTTGGTCCTTACAGTGATCAAAATAAGGCAGTGGAAGCACGCAAATTATTGGAAAGTCGTGGTTTGCAGCCCACCCTCGTGCCTGTTAAATAGTGTTGAATGAGTGTGGCAAATAAGCGTATTTTAAGATGACGAGTTTTGATTATACGGTCATTGCTATTATGCTGGTATCGATGATGCTAGGATTCTGGCGCGGTCTGATCTACGAAGTCATGTCATTATTAGGCTGGCCGTTAGCTTTCATGCTGAGCCGAAAATTTGCTGCTAATCTTGAATTACTGTTGCCTGTGGATCAGGAGATGGCTCGTGTTTCACTTGCCTATGTGCTGGTTTTTGTTGTGGCACTGATTGCTTGGGCTGTGTTGGTTTGGATGTTTTCAAAAATTATTAAGGCGGTAGGGCTAGGAGTTATTGACAGTGTGTTAGGCTGTTTTTTCGGGTTGTTTAGAGGAATTATGGTCATACTCGTTCTCGTGTGGCTAGCAGGAGTGACCCCTGTTCCAGAGCAGGCGTTTTGGCGTAATGCAAAGTTGAGCCTAACGATAGAGCAAGGCGCGCAGTACGCGAAAATGATGTTGCCGGACAACATCAGTCAGCGCATTCATTATAGAAATTAACATAGGATAAAAACATGTGTGGCATTCTCGGAGTGGTATCGCATACTCAAGCTAATCAGCTTTTGTATGACGGCTTGCAAGTTTTACAACATCGAGGTCAGGATGCCGCTGGCATTGCAACGATGGATGGCGACACGATACATTTGCATAAAGGCAATGGATTGGTTCGCGATGTGTTCCGTACGAGAAATATGCGTGCTTTGCAGGGTACAACGGGTATAGCTCACGTGCGTTACCCTACGGCGGGTTCGGCAGTGGATCATAATGAAGCCCAGCCTTTTTATGTTAACTCGCCTTTTGGTATCGTCTTGGGTCATAACGGTAATTTGACCAATGCGGAAGAGCTTAAGAAACAACTCTTCGTACAAGATTTACGTCACGTTAACACCAATTCTGATTCCGAAGTGCTGCTCAATGTGTTGGCGCATGAACTACAGTCAAAATCGAAGGGGCTGAGGCTGGATTCAGAGTGTATTTTTGATGCCGTAGCGGGTGTGCATTTGCGTTGTCGCGGTGCATATGCCGTGGTTGCCATCATTGCCGGTTATGGCTTGATGGCATTCCGGGATATTTATGGTATTCGCCCACTGGTTATCGGTGTGCATGAGTCAGAGGCAGGGACCGAGTATTTAATCGCTTCAGAGAGTGTTGCACTTGATACGCTAGGCTTTAAGTTTATGCGTGATATTGCACCGGGTGAGGCGGTATTTGTCGATTTGAACGGTCGTTTGCACAGTCGGCAGTGCAGCGATAAGGCCCAGTTAAGTCCTTGTATATTCGAATATGTTTATTTTTCCCGTCCCGATTCGGTTATAGATGGAATTTCAGTGCATGAGTCTCGTTTATATATGGGTGAGTACTTGGCGGATAAGTTGGCGCGTATTTGGCCGGATGTAAAAATTGATGTCGTCATCCCTATTCCTGATTCGAGTCGTCCCAGTGCACTGCAATTAGCCAATCGGCTCAATATATTATTTCGCGAAGGCTTTGTGAAAAACCGCTATATCGGTCGCACTTTCATTATGCCCGGACAAGCGATGCGCAAAAAATCAGTTCGTCAAAAACTCAATGCCATTGGTTTGGAGTTTAAGGGTAAAAATGTATTGTTGGTTGACGATTCCATTGTGCGGGGTACAACGAGTCGGGAAATCGTGCAAATGGCACGCGATGCCGGTGCCTTGAGAGTGTATTTTGCTTCAGCAGCGCCGCCAGTACGGTTTCCTAATGTCTACGGGATTGATATGCCTAGTCGCGCGGAGTTGATTGCAACGGGACGTACCGATGATGAAATTTGTCGTGAGATTGGTGCCGATGCTTTGATTTATCAGGATTTGGATGACTTGAAATCGTCGGTACGCAAGGCGAATCCGGCAATTGCTGACTTTGAAGCGTCTTGTTTTGATGGTGTTTATATTACCGGTGATATTACGCCAGACTATCTTAATAAAATTGAACTTGGGCGCGCAGGGGGTAAGGCAAATAAGGTAGTTGATGAAGACCAGATGGAACTGGAGCTGGCGATGAGCGCCAGCTCCATGTGATGAAGAGCCGATTTGAGGATTTAGGATAGCGTTATGAATGAAGAAAACTATCAATCTGAAACCCTGGCGATTCGGGCAGGTACGGTGCGCAGTCAGTTTGGTGAACATTCCGAGGCGCTCTTTTTGACGTCGAGTTTTGTGTTCGACAATGCGGCGCAAGCCGCAGCACGTTTTATTGGTGAAGAGTCCGGTAATATTTACGCACGGTTTACTAATCCAACGGTGAGTATGTTTGAGGAACGTCTTGCGGCGTTAGAGGGTGCGGAACAGTGTGTTGCCACCTCATCGGGTATGTCGGCAATATTAGCGTGTGTGATGGGGATCCTGAAAGCGGGGGATCACATCGTCGCCTCTTGTAGTTTGTTCGGCTCAACCGTTAATCTGTTTAACAATGTTATTAAAAAATTTGGTGTAGAAACAACGTATGTTTCTGCGACCGAGGTGTCTGAATGGCGAGCAGCGGCTCGCAGCAATACACGTTTATTCTTTTTAGAAACGCCCTCCAATCCCTTGACTGAAATCTCTGATATTGAGGCGATTTCTCATGTTGCCAGAGAATTTTCTGCTCTGCTGGTTGTTGATAATTGTTTTTGTACGCCAATATTGCAACGCCCGCTTGAATTAGGGGCGGATATCGTGATTCATTCTGCAACCAAGTACCTGGACGGGCAGGGGCGGGTGTTGGGTGGCGCTGTATTAGGCAGTAAAAAGCATCTTGAAAGCATCTATGGTTTTTTGCGTACAGCAGGGCCTACGATGAGTGCATTTAATGCCTGGGTTTTTCTTAAGGGAATGGAGACGCTGAAGCTGCGTATGGATGCGCACTCGGCCAATGCTTTGGATCTGGCAACCTGGCTGGAGTTGCAGCCCAATGTTTCTCGTGTTTTTTATCCGGGACTCGCCTCACACCCCCAGCATGCACTGGCGATGCGCCAACAAAAAACAGGGGGTGGAATCGTCGCTTTTGAAGTTAAGGGCGGGAAGGCTGCCGCCTGGCGTGTCATCGACGCGACCAGAATGTTGTCCATTACTGCCAACCTGGGTGATACCCGTACCACCATTTGTCATTCGGCCAGTACCACGCATGCGCGCATTACCCCTGAAGCGCGTGCTGCGGCAGGCATCACGGATGGTTTGATACGTATCGCCGTCGGATTGGAAGCGATTGTTGATATTAAAAATGACCTGGCTCGTGGTTTAACGTGAGCGTGTATTTGCGGATACCCGAGTCAATTCGTAAATAAATAGAGCCCGCGTCAGAATTTTGCTGGTGTTACTTGAGGGTGCGTATGGATATTCTGGCGGGACAGGTGGGTGTATTGCTTAAGATGCAGGGGCTTATGCTGGCTACGGCTGAATCTTGTACCGGGGGGGGCATTGCGCAATCCATTACTGAAGTAGCAGGTAGTTCACTTTGGTTTGAGCGCGGTTTTGTTACTTACTCTAATTTATCAAAACAACAAATGCTAGGCGTGGAAAACGCAACTTTATTGCAATACGGGGCGGTGTCGGAAGCGGTTGTACGTGAAATGGTGGCTGGTGCGCTGGTAAATAGTCATGCTCAAGTCGCTTTGTCTGTGAGTGGTATCGCAGGGCCTGATGGCGGGACGGTCGAAAAACCTGTAGGCACTGTTTGGTTTGCATGGGGACTTAAAAATGCGGTTGTTTATACGCGCTGCCATTACTTGTCAGGGGGGCGCGCTGAAATCAGAGCGCAGGCGGTGCGCATTGCACTGCAGGGTGTGATTGACTTGCTAAGCTTACGTACGGAATTGGCTTAGCGATGATAATTAGCCGCGAGTGATTATTTTGCATTAAAAGAACGATCGTTCTGTTCAGGCGCAATTTGATGTGCCATAATCCGCTCATAATTATTTAAGGAAGTTATCATGGATGAGAATAAAAGCAAAGCACTTGCAGCTGCACTAAGCCAAATCGAGAAACAATTCGGTAAGGGTTCTATCATGCGCCTGGGTGAGAATGAAGTGGCGCAGGATATACAAGTGGTGTCGACCGGCTCTCTCGGTTTGGATATTGCGCTGGGTGTAGGCGGATTGCCGAGAGGTCGCGTGATCGAGATTTACGGTCCGGAATCTTCCGGTAAAACGACACTGGCCTTGCAAGTGATCGCCGAAATGCAGAAATTGGGTGGTACGGCGGCTTTTATTGATGCAGAACACGCCCTCGATCCGCAATATGCGCAGAAGCTGGGTGTGACTGTCGAGGATCTGTTGATTTCTCAACCGGACAATGGCGAACAGGCCTTGGAAATTACCGATATGCTGGTGCGCTCAGCATCTGTCGATGTTGTTGTCATAGACTCGGTGGCGGCATTGACGCCGAAAGCTGAAATTGAAGGCGAAATGGGCGATGCGCAAATGGGTTTGCATGCGCGGTTGATGTCACAAGCTTTGCGTAAATTGACGGCGAATATTAAGCGTTCCAATACCCTGGTTATTTTTATCAATCAATTACGGATGAAAATTGGCGTGATGTTTGGTAATCCTGAAACGACCACCGGTGGTAATGCACTCAAATTTTATGCTTCGGTGCGTCTTGATATTCGTCGTATCGGCGCGATCAAGAAGGGTGATGAAGTTATAGGCAATGAAACACGGGTTAAGGTCGTCAAAAATAAGGTAGCTCCTCCATTTCGTGAAGCGTTCTTTGATATTTTATATGGTGAAGGAATTTCGCGCGAAGGTGAAATTATCGATTTGGGCGTATTGCATAAATTGGTGGAAAAATCGGGCTCCTGGTATAGCTACAATGGTGAAAAAATTGGTCAGGGTAAAGACAATGTACGCGAATATTTGCGTGCACGTCCAGAGATGGCTCGTGATATCGAAAATAAGGTACGCGGCATCGTTGGCGTAGCTTTACTAGACGTGATTAGCAAACCTGTCGATAAAGTCGTTGCGAAGGCGAAAACGGATGAGGTCAAGGCCTGAGCTGAGTTTACGTGCGCGCGCCCTGCAGTATTTGGCTCGCCGCGAATATAGTCGCGCTGAATTGGCTGCCAAGTTACGTCCCTATGTCCAGATAGAAGATGATTTTGAGCAGTTGCAACCGGTTAATCTGGATGCATTGCTAGATGATCTTGTTGAGCGCGGATGGTTGTCCGATGAGCGAGCGGCTACGCAATTACTGCATGCCAGACGCCCGCGATTTGGTCTTCAGCGCATCACTCACGAAATGCGCCAAAAGGGGATGAGTGAAGCGCTGATAGAGCAGGCCTTGCCTGAGTTGCAAGACACTGAGTTGCAATCAGCCCGTGATGTTTGGTTAAGGAAGTTTACGGGTCTTGCACAAGATGCCAAAGAGAAAGCGCGTCAGATGCGGTTTTTGCAATCGCGCGGCTTTTCCCTCGATATTATTTTCAAAGTGCTAAAAACTTCCGGTGAGGAAGACTAATTAAGTTCGCTTGAAATCGCGTTTTAAATTTCCTCTTTTATGCTGTGATTTGTTAAATATTATGACAACTTCAATTGATATTTCCGAGAAATCGGGTGTGCGCTATTTGCATTTCGGCTCATCCTGGGTGCAAGGTGCAATGCGGATTGCGCGCCCCTGGAATCTTGAGCTGGAATACACCCGTGAAATGATGGCCAGTCTTTTACTTAGATCGGATGCACGCTGGCCTAAAAGGATTTTGTTGATTGGGTTGGGTGCAGCTTCATTGACTAAATTTTTATATCGTCATCGTCCTGATGCGCATTTGACGATTGTTGAAATTGAGCCGTCAGTGGTGGCTGCGGCTCGCCATTTCTTTAAGTTCCCTGATGATGATAAGCGTATACATTTGATTGTTGCTGATGGAGCGGAATATATCCTCGGCACGGATAAGAAATTTGATTTGATTCTAGTTGATGGTTTTAATGAACACGCCCATCCCGGTCAATTGAACAGTTTGCCCTTTTACCAGGCCTGTCGCAGTCGATTGAATGATCAGGGTGTACTGGCAGTTAACTTGTTGGGTTTATGCACAGGGGTAATAGGGGGATTTGCTCATATCCTTAAGGCCTTTGATGAGCAGGCGCTACTATTTCCTCGTTGTGAGAGCGGTAATACGATCGCCTTTGCGCGGGAAGGCGATCCGGTCTGCATTTGTTTGGATGAATTTAAAGCCGCTGTCCTGACATTAAAAACGAACACAGGTTTGAATTTATTGCCTACGCTTGCCCGGCTGGAAAATAAATTTCCAGATAAACGGTTCAGCTTTTGATGGCTATCTCTTGCCCGCTTTCGGTATAGGATCTTGCAAAACTCCCGAATGACCGGGATTGAAGAGATTTCGTCTCGCCTGTCAGTGAGATTTTTTAGTTTACAGCCTGTTAAATGACTCTCCCACAGTGCTATCCGCCTTGTTATCCACATAAATTGTGAATAACAAGGCGGATAGCGGATATTCAGTTAATACTATACGAAATAAACCGCGCTCCGGTTTTACTTGCGACGAGGTAACATTCTATCCATTAAACCGTCTTTTGTGACGAATTGATGTTTGAGTGCTCCTAGTACGTGTATCACTACTAAAATGATTAGTACTGTGACCATCACTTCGTGGACTTCATGCGCAAACACAGCGGTAAACTTCTTGGGTAGCAGGCTTGCGTCACCAGAAGTTATAGCTCGACCTACATCGCTGTTGAGTACCGTCATGATGCCGCTGACAGGCAGGACAAACAAAGTGCTGTACAGCAGGTGATGTACACCCTTGGCAACTTTATCCATTACGCCGTCACCGATAGGAGCCGGGATGCCATCTTTGCTGCGGAAATATAAGCGTAGAACCGTTAGTAGCAAAACTGCACCCCCCACCAATGAATGAATTAAATAGCCATTTATTGTTGCTGCACCCTCATGGCGCGCTTCATCTAAGCTATCACCTAAAAACCAGGCGGCAACAAGTAATGCCAGTGTGAGCCAATGTGCGAGTACCATGCGTTTGCTGTATTGTGTCATAACAATTTCCTTAAAAGTTTTGAACTCATCGGATAATGATTATCTGATTTAGTTCCATGAAATGATGCGGGTGGCAGAATTTACCTCAAACGCATTTAAATTGCCTGAATTTTACTATCCTTACTTAACTTCCGGTCGTTGAAATCTTATAGTTGAACACGAATTAACAGATTTGCACGGGATTGCCTTAGGAATTCTAAAAAATGAACACAACGCAATATGATGTTTCAGGGCTGAGTACTCAGGAAGCATTACAACGCTTGCAACAGAACGGTTATAACGAATTAGCTCCGCCGCATCAGCATCAACTAGGACATATCCTTCTGGAGGTGTTGCAGGAGCCAATGTTTTTGCTGCTTATCGCGGCAGGCTTTATTTACTTGTTGTTAGGCAGCGTGCAAGATGCGCTGATGTTGCTGGGTTTTGTTTTTATAATCATTGCCATGACCGTATTTCAGGCGCAAAAAAGTGCGCAAGCCTTAGCTTCTTTGCGTGATTTATCGAGTCCGCTCGCAAAGGTGGTGCGTGACGGGCGTGTTGTGCATATTCCCGGTCGAGAAGTCGTGACAGGGGATCTGTTACTGTTGACGGAAGGCGATAGAGTCGCGGCGGATAGCCGGGTCTTAAGTTGCAATGATTTATTCGCTGATGAGTCAATGTTAACGGGGGAATCAGTTCCTGTTGCTAAGCGCAGCGGTACGCTAGATCTCATATCACAGCAAACGGGCGAGGATGACGAGCACTTGGTATATGCGGGTACGATCATAGTGCAAGGCAGGGGCGTCGGTTGTGTTATCGCGACCGGGAAAGAGAGCGCCATAGGGAAAATAGGTCAGTCCTTAACGGTTGCTCATGCGGGGATTTCTCCCTTGCGGATTGAAACTGCGCGTCTGGTGCGTCGTCTTGCTATTATTGCAATTGCACTTTGTATCATACTGGTGCTGCTCTATGGTTATATGCGCGGCCACTGGCTGAACGCATTGCTAGCGGGTATCAGTCTGGCGATGTCAACCTTGCCCGAAGAATTTCCCGTCATACTTTCCGTTTTTATGTCGCTGGGTGCCTGGCGTATTTCACAGTACAACGTGCTGGCTCGACGTTTGGATGCGATTGAAACATTGGGCGCGACGACGGTGCTGTGTACTGATAAAACGGGCACTTTGACACAAAATCATATGGTGATCAAAAAACTCTATAGCAACGGTCTGATGCATAGTGTGCATGATTTTACCGACTTGCCAGAGCCCTGGCATGAGTTGCTTGAATTTGGTATTTTGGCCAGCGAAAAAGAACCGTTTGACCCTATGGAACGTGCGTTGCATGAGTTGGGTGAGCGTACTTTGTCGGGAAGTGAGCATTTGCATGCTGAGTGGGAAATTATTCATGAATATAGTCTTAGCCCTGATTTGCTGGCAATGTCTCATGTATGGCTAGCTCGTAATCAGCCGCATCATCTGGTTGCAGCCAAAGGCGCGCCGGAAGCGATTGTTGATTTGTGTCATCTCGATGATGAATGCGCGGCTAAAATTGAAGCGGCAGCAGCACAGTTGGCAGATGAAGGTTTGCGTGTGCTCGGTGTAGCGCGTGGAAAGTTGCTGCGCGATGATAGCGATTGGCCTTCTTGTCAGCATGATATTGATTTTACTTTTGTCGGGCTGCTTGGTTTGCAAGATCCCTTAAGACCCGGGGTGATTTTATCCATCGCAAAGTGTCACGCGGCAGGCATTCGCGTGGTGATGGTAACGGGTGATCATCCTCGTACGGCACAGTCTATTGCCCGAGAACTGGGACTTGCGACTGATCAGGTGTTGACGGGAGCCGATTTGAATGTGCTTTCTGATGAGGAGTTGCAATATCACTTGCATCACGTTCAAGTATTTGCCCGCATCGTTCCTCAACAAAAATTGCGTCTGGTTGAAGCCTTAAAGGCGAATGGGGAAATCGTTGCCATGACAGGAGACGGTGTCAATGATGCACCAGCCTTAAAGGCGGCTCACATCGGTGTGGCAATGGGGGTTCGCGGCACTGATGTGGCGCGGGAAGCTGCCGCATTGGTGCTGTTAGATGACGACTTTACTTCCCTCGTTGCCAGCATACGTTTGGGACGACGCATTTATGCTAATTTAAGACGTGCAATGAGTTATGCCTTGTCTGCGCATATTCCTATTGTAGGTTTGGCGCTGTTGCCGGTGTTTCTGGGTGCGCCTATGTTGTTAATGCCTGCGCATATCATGTTTTTAGAGTTGATTATCGGTCCTGCCTGTTCGGTCTTTTTCGAGGCGGAAGGGGATGAACCCAGCAGTATGCAGCGACCGCCAAGAGCGGCAAGTGAAACCTTGTTTTCGGGTGGCAGGCTCGCGACGAGCCTATTGCAAGGTCTGCTGGCATTGGCTGTTTCAATTGCGGTGTATGGCGTTGCCGTGCGCTATAGCGATGACGAAAATACGGTGCGGGCTCTTGTCTTTACTTCTATGGTGTCCGGTAATATTGCATTGGTTTTGTGTAACCGTTTTGCATCTGAAACTTTGTCCAATCCTTCGCTAAAATGGATAGTTTTCGGCACGCTGAGTGGCTTGCTGGGTGTGTTGTTTATTCCAGGGTTGCGGACTTTATTTTATTTTTCCGGCGAGCCGCTGCCGCTTATTTTGGTGGCTTTACTCGTTGCATTCCTTGTCTGGTTCGCAGGTCGCGCGGCAAGGCGGTTGCTTGATACCCGTCACGTTGCCGATGAAAGTCATAGATAGATAACTGAGGTAGATACAAGCCCGTTTGGTATAGCGTTTAATTTTTTGCTAAACAGGGTCAGATGAGGGTTATTCAGCGGGAGAGAGTTGCAATTTTCACCTTTAATTTCACCGTTCATTCTCTTTGTTCGTGCGAGTCGTCGTTGATATGCGTATTTTGCTTCATAAATCATGGATAAAACGCTAGAATCCATCCTTTGTAAATGACACCTCAAAGGAATTCGTATATGTCCATGTCTGACCGCGACGGTTTTATCTGGCACGATGGCAAGCTTGTGCCTTGGCGTGATGCAACTACCCATGTGTTGACCCATACACTGCACTATGGCATGGGTGTATTTGAAGGCGTCCGCGCCTACAAGGCAGCAGAAGGTACGGCAATTTTCCGTCTGCGTGAACACACCGAGCGCTTGTTTAATTCGGCACACATCTTCCAGATGAAAATGCCCTTTGATAAAGAAACAATCATGGAAGCGCATCGTGAAGTGGTGCGCACTAACAAACTTGAATCGTGCTATATTCGTCCGATCTGTTTTTACGGATCAGAAGCAATGGGTATTGCCGCGACGACTTTGTCTACCCATGTGGCGATAGCCGCCTGGCCCTGGGGAGCTTACCTGGGCGATGAAGGTATGCAAAAAGGCATTCGTGTCAAAACCTCCAGTTTTACCCGTCATCATGTCAATGTGAATATGTGTCGTGCCAAGTCAGTGACTACTTATGCCAACTCAATACTTGCGCATCAGGAAGTAGCTAACGATGGTTACGATGAAGCCTTGTTGTTGGATGTGGATGGTTATGTCGCTGAAGGTGCGGGCGAAAATCTGTTTATTGTCAAAAAAGGTAAGTTATATACCCCGGATTTGACTTCTTGTCTGGAAGGTATTACCCGCGACTCTGTTATTACGCTTGCCAAAGAAATGGGCATTGAAGTGATTGAAAAGCGTATTACCCGCGATGAAATTTACTGCGCCGATGAGGCTTTTTTCACAGGAACGGCAGCAGAAGTGACGCCCATACGCGAATTGGATCAGCGCATTATAGGCGCCGGATCACGTGGGCCGATTACGACGTTGTTGCAACAGGCATTTTTTGACTGTGTTGCAGGAAAACATCCGAATCACACTGACTGGTTAGATTACGTTTAAGGAGATAAGCCGTGAGTACAGCAACTCGAGTTGAAGTAACAGTGCAGGATTTACCCCTGACTTGCCCGATGCCTAAAGCGAGTCTGTGGAATGCGCATCCTAAAGTGTCATTGGCTTTAGACGCGCATGGTGTAGCACATTGTCCTTATTGTGGTACGATTTACCAGTTTAAGGGCGAATTGCCTCAAGGGCATCATTAGCTTTATTGGAAACGATAATTCAGATGAGGACGGGCGAAATAGCTGAATGAGAAAAATCCTGGTTGTCGCCCCCAGTTGGGTAGGGGATTGCATGCTGATGCAGCCTATGCTGATGCGACTCAAGCAGCATTATCCCGATTGTATTATCGATGTGCTCGCCCCCTCTTGGACGGAGGGGTTGTTGCGCGCGTTGCCAGAAGTTCATCATATTATTGTTAATCCTTTTCCTCACGGTGCGCTGCAGTTTAAAGCCCGTTATCAATTGGGGGTGCAATTGCGTGCCGGCCAATACGATCAAGCAATTGTATTGCCTAACTCCCTTAAATCCGCCTTAGTGCCTTTTTTTGCAAATATTCCGTTGCGCACCGGTTTTATAGGTGAGCTACGCTATGGTCTGCTCAATGATGCGCGAAAATTGGATAAGACAGTGTTGCCGCTCATGGTCGAGCGCTTTTCTCAACTGGCAGAAGTACCCCAGGGAAATATTCCTCGTCCGCTGGCAATCCCTCAGTTGAACGTCTCGGTGGGGCAGCGCGATGCGACATTAAATAAACTTGCCCTAACGCTCGATCAACCCGTCGTGATATTTTGCCCTGGCGCTGAATATGGTCCCGCCAAGCGCTGGCCTGTATCCTATTTTGCTGATACGGCTCTGCGTTTACAGGTCCGGGGTTATGCCGTTTGGTTAATAGGTTCAGGAAAAGATCGAGAAGTGGCCGATAATATCGTCACACACAGCCACCCCGATATTGTGAATTTGTGTGGTCGTACTGATTTAACGGATGCGCTGGCGCTGTTGTCCTGTGCAGATTTGGTGATAAGCAATGATTCAGGCCTAATGCATCTTGCCGCAGCGCTGGATCGTCCTCTTTTGGCGGTATTTGGATCCAGTAGTCCTCAATTTACCCCGCCTCTTTCAAAATTGGCTCAGGTGGTGAAAATCGATATTGCCTGCAGTCCCTGTTTTAAACGCGAGTGCCCGCTTGGGCATTTTAATTGCATGAATCAGCTCACCCCTGATTTGATGTGGCGAAAAATTCTTTCTGTCATTGAGTCACAATAAGCTGATCAGCATACGATCCCTGCTTTTTCTTCTTTAAACTGTATCTTTCCCTGCTGCACTTTGCCTGGCGCTATATTCTAAAGTCAATATTTATGAGCTTGATTGAGCGGGGATGGAAGTCGATTTCCGTAATGATGTTTGTATAAATATATGAAAATGATATATGTTCTGTTGTATAGTGCAAAACATTAACCAATACACGCCGACACTTATCGCAAGTGTTTTTATATGAGTTTTTTGCTGTTTAAGTTTATCCATGTTGCTTGTGTCGCTCTGAGCTTTTCGCTGTTTTTTCTGCGCGGCATCTGGTCTATGAATGAATCCCCCGTCATGCAGCAACGCTGGATTAAAATTGTGCCGCATATTGTGGATACATTGCTGCTTGTCTCCGCAATTTTGCTGGCTTATACAATCGATCAGTACCCGTTCGCGGAGCGTTGGCTGAGCGCTAAACTTGCCGCGTTGATGCTGTATATTGTGCTGGGTTCAATCGCACTCAAGTCGGGTTGCAAAAAGAGTACTCGACTTTATGTAGGGTTTTTTGCCCTTGGTGTATTTTGCTACATCGTGCTGGTCGCCATTAGTCACAATCCATCAATATACGGGTAACATTATGATTTCATTCATTTCAAATGAGGGGGCGCCCAGTTTCGATCATCCGCTGGAGATGCTGCACGCCTGTCACGGCAAGATATTGCAGCAATGCGAGACACTGAACAAAATGGCGCTGCATTTGAATCAGCAGGGCGTCGATACACAGGTGCAACAAGCTGCAAAAAATATTCTGCGTTACTTTGAAACGGCGGGGAAATTTCATCACCTGGATGAAGAGGAAGACTTATTTCCGGCTCTGCGTGCTCATAAGGGTTTCGAAACGACGCCGCTTCCAGCCTTATTGGAACGTCTGCTCGCTGAGCATATCGTCATGCTGGCATCCTGGGATGCGCTACGTTCAGTCCTGTTAGAACTCGCTGAAGGAAAATCGCTCATGTTGGAGGCGGCCATTATAAATAATTTTATTACATCCTATTCAGATCATATTGCTATTGAGAATACTCAGTTGCTGCCATTAGCGGCCCGGCTGCTCACTTTGCAACAGCTGGAATTCATTGGGAAAAAAATGGCAGAACGGCGCGGTGCAAAATTTCTATTTGGACAATAATGTGGCTCTATCTGCCAAAATAGTTGCATCATAAATGCGTAATTATTTTTCTATGATGGGTCAATTTACATTTATCAGGCTATTGGTGTGCTGATTGATAAGGAAAATCTGATGTCCCTTGTTACGCGTGAAATCTTTAAAGCTTACGATATTCGTGGCATTGTCGGAGAAACGCTCACGCCTGAAATGATTGAAGTAATTGGTCATGCCATCGGTTCTGAAGCGATAAAATGCGGGCAACATACGATAGTTATCGCTCGTGACGGTCGTTTGTCGGGTCCCGAGCTGATCAAATCCCTGGCGTGCGGCATACAAAAAAGCGGTATTGATGTAATCGATATTGGCTGTGTGACGACACCGATGGCTTATTTTGCGGCGTTTTATTTGAATACAAATAGTTGCGTCGTGCTTACCGGCAGCCATAATCCACCCGACTATAACGGTGTGAAAATCGTACTGGCGGGAGTGACCTTATATGGAGATGCGATACAGGCATTACGTTGCCGCATTGATCAGCATGAGTTGACGACCGGAGCGGGGCACTACACGCAACAGGATATTGGCGCAGCGTATATGGCGCGTATTGTTTCAGATGTTAAATTGGCGCGCACAATGAAAATTACCGTGGATTGCGGTAACGGTGTGGCGGGGGCTTATGTCGCTAAACTATATCGCGCGCTGGGTTGTCTTGTTGAAGAGCTGTATTGCGAAGTTGACGGGCACTTTCCAAATCACCATCCTGATCCCTCAGTCCCTGAAAATCTGCAAGCACTCATTGCCGCAGTCAAAAATAATGGCAGCGAGCTGGGGCTGGCTTTTGACGGAGATGGTGACCGTCTGGGTGTGGTCACGAAAGAGGGCAATATTATTTATTCCGACCGGCAATTGATGCTATTTGCTGCCGATATGTTGACGCGTAATCCGGGGGCGTCGGTGATTTTCGACATTAAATCCACGCGTCATTTGTTCGGATGGATTCGATCGCATGGCGGGATTCCCATTATCTGGAAAACCGGCCATTCGTTGATTAAGGCGAAAATGCGTGAGACAGGGGCATTGCTCGGCGGAGAGATGACGGGGCATCTGTTTTTTGTTGAGCGCTGGTACGGGTTTGATGATGGCTTATATGGCGGCGCGCGCCTGCTGGAAATATTAAGCCGGGTCAACGATCCGAGTGCCGTACTGAATGCCTTGCCCTGTGCTTGTTGTACACCCGAATTGCATATTAAAACAGGGGTAGAAGAGAATTATGCCCTGTTGGAAAAGTTGCGGGATACCGCGTTTTTTACCGGCGCGATAGACATCATTACGATAGACGGCTTGCGAGTTGAGTTTGTTGATGGCTTTGGTTTGGTTCGTGCATCAAATACCACGCCCGCTATTGTGTTGCGTTTTGAAGCCGATAATGATTCCGCCTTAGAACGCATACAGGATGAATTTCGCAGCCTGCTTCTGAGTGCCGCACCGCATCTGATTGTGCCATTCTAAGCTTGTTCTTTGAGTGTTTGATTGCTGTGCTTCATCAGATTGCCACCCGACAAGCGTCGTTGTTCCGATCATGGACAGCGTTAACGCCAGGTAGCGCTGATAAGTAATTTTTGACAGCTTCCACTTCAATCGAGGCGGGCACGCCATCCAGCGAAAGATGCAGTGACTGACGCCGCTGTGCATTAAAACCAGCCTGAAATTTTATCCCTGCTTGGAATGCCGCCTGCATGGACCACTTTTTCATCTATCACGACGCCGGGTGTGGACATCACACCATAAGCCATGATGTCCTGAATTTCTTCTGTTTTCTCTAATTGAATGTCCACACCTTTTTCGAGGGCAATATCTGCTATGAGTTTCATCGTACTCTTGCAATTAGCGCAACCTGTACCCAAGACTTTAATGTGTTTCATGTCAACTCCTTGATGATTAGCAGCAGGATTTCCCGTTTTTGGATGGCGTGCAGCATTCGCCTTTGCCTATTCCCAGACGTTTCAAAATGTTCACCAATGGACAGAAGCCGGTAAAGCCCATCTGAAACACATTAAAGCCGACGAACAGAGTTAGCCACAGCCAGCTTAAGTGCGACAGATCAATTTGTCCCATCCAGTGTGCCATCCCAAGGCTGAACATGACCATAAACCCTGCAAAGACGCTAACGATACGATTGATTTCCATCGTGTTTCCCCTGATGTATTAAACGTGCTGCCAGATTCCGGGCAGCACAAACGGATTTTAAAATGGCGATGCTAACGCGAATGAGAATGTTGCGTCGCGATAGATTTCCATCTGACCTATACCACCGCGTTGAATATATAACCCACCAGCATGATGCCTATAGAGACGACTCCGACGAAGACTGCGATTAACTTAGGTTTGAGCACTTTGCGTAAAATGACTATCTCCGGCAATGATAGTGCGATTACGCTCATCATAAAGGCCAGTACCGTGCCAAGTGACGCACCTTTGGCTAACAGTGCTTCGACTATGGGGATGATGCCCGCAGCGTTGGTGTACATCGGTACTCCGATCAATACCGAGGCCGGCACCGACCACCACGGCGCATCTTTTCCCATCAGGTCAGCCATGAAATCCTGCGGAACGTAACCGTGAATACCCGCGCCTATGGCGATACCCGCGAGAACATAAAGCCATACCTTACCAACGATTTCACGTACGTTGTTCAGGCCTGCTGCAATACGATCAGCTAATGTCAGCTCATCCGCCCCTGTTGTGGCCTGTACATGAGTCATGTTGCGTACCCAGTCTTCCAGATGCGCTTCCATTTTTAAATAGCCTATGATATATCCAGAAAATATGGCAATAGACAGCCCCAAGGCGAGATACAGTGCGGCAATCTTCCAGCCGAACAGCGCGAACAGCAGGGTCAATGCAATCTCATTGACCATGGGTGCTGAAATTAGAAAGGAAAAGGTTACACCCAGCGGAATGCCTGCTTGTACAAAACCGATAAACAATGGCACGGCGGAGCAAGAGCAGAACGGGGTAACGATCCCGAGCAGGGCCGCCATGATATTCCCGATACTTTCATGCCGTCCGGCCAGTAGAGCGCGAGTGCGTTCCGGTGTAAAGTACGAATTTGCCATACCCATGACCATCACGACGCCCGCCAATAGTAGCAATACCTTGGGTGTGTCATACAAGAAAAATTGCAGCGCATCATAGCTATGACTAGCCGGTTTAAGCGCGAGTCTATTTACCAGTATGTGTGAAAGTGGCTCCAGTGTTTTGTAGAGTGCAAACCAAATTATCGCGGCGATAAGCAAAAAGGCGCGTGGCTGATTTTTAATAAATAAACTCATGTGGTATCCCCGATTGCTCGGACAGGACGACCTGCAAAATGTGCCAGTCTTTTTTGTGACTTGTTCAATTCGACAGCAGGCACACCGCCTTGTGTCAGTGCGTCGGCTACACTTTTCGCCCATGCGGGTAAGGCGGCCAAACTGTAAAACATCCAGGTTCCCTCTCGTCGTGCGTTCACCCAGCCGGCATCGCGTAGCACCGCAAGATGACGTGAAACTTTGGGCTGAATGTCGTCTAGTGCCGCGACCAGTTCGCACACGCACAGTTCAGTTTCAGTGATGAGCAAAGCCAGCATGTGGCGGCGAGTCGCATCGGATAACACATCAAATATCGGTTCCATGCTCGCTAGAGTATAAGAGAATCTATATATATGCAATATGTTATATCTTTAAAGTGGCTGGCATCGATTCCAATGATAATTTAATCGGGATTGACATCGTTGATGATAAGCAAGTAGGATAGTGAGCAATTACTTTCCTATTCCATTTTCAGGTGTGCTTATGTCTAAACTCAGGTTGAAAATGATACTGCTGGCTGTTCTGTTAATGAGCGGCTTTGCCTGGGTGATTCTGACCCGGGGGCCGTTGGCACCCGTCCAGGTCACTATCGAAAAAATTCAAACTGGCACGCTCAGGCCAGAGGTGTTTGGCGTTGGTCTTGTCGAGGGCAGACACAGTTACATTGTTTCGCCCGTTATGACGGGCAGAATCAGCAAGCTTCTGGTTGATCAGGGAGATCAGGTAAAAGCGGGTCAGGTTGTCGCCGAGCTGGACCCGATTGATCTTGCAGAAAAACTGGCGGCCAGTCAATGGGTGAGTGAGCGCACGGCAAGTTCAATCAAGGTTGCAGAAGCTCAGTTGGTGCAGGCGCAAAGTCAAGTCAGAACACTCTCTGCCTCGTATAAAAGGTACAGCGAATTGCAAACGCAAGGTTTCGTCAGTCCTGAGCTGCTCGATGTAAAACTAAATGAAAAAATAGCTGCGTCAGCAATTCTTGATGCAGCGACGGCATCCTTGGTCGCAGCTAAGCGCGATCAATCGAAGGCACAATCCGATGCTGCAGGCGTCGGCAAACTACGTGAGCAAACCCGTTTGATCAGTCCCGTGAACGGGATTGTGACGGCAAGGCCGGTCGACCCGGGGGCCATCGTTGTTCCCGGACAAGCGGTCATTCAACTGACTGCACCCGATGATCTCTGGATCAAAACGCGCATTGACCAAAAGCAGGCCGGAATGATCAGGGCCGGACAAAAAACGGCTATCGTGCTGCGCTCGCATCCGCAAACCAGCGTATCTGGCGTCGTTGAGCGCGTTGATTTAATCAGCGATGCGGTCACAGAGGAACGCATCGTGAATGTGGCAGCGCCGGGAATCAATGCCAGCATCGGCGAACAGGCTGAAGTCACCATTACATTGCCTGTTCAGGAAAATGTTCGCTCCATACCCACGGCTGCGGTCAAACGAATCAATCAACAAGACGGCGTCTGGCTGCTGCAAAATGCTCATGCCAAATTTAAGCCTGTCAAAATTGGCATTTCAACGCTGGATGGCCGCACACAAATACTCGATGGAATCGCGGATGGTGATGAGGTAATTGTCTATAGCCAGCAGACCATGAAAGATGACTTGAAGCTGAAGGTCGTTCCTGAAATTGCGAGGAACTGAGCGTGATCAATCTGGCAAGCCGCGACATATTGCACAGCTGGGGGAAATTCGTATTCACCGGTGCCGGACTCGGATTATTGATCGGTGTCACGCTGACCATGGCGGGCGTTTATCGCGGCATGGTGGATGATGCACAAGCCATGATAAACAACGCCGGCGCCGATCTTTGGGTGGTTCAACAAGACACACTGGGCCCTTATGCCGAACCCTCCAGCATTCACGATGATGTAGCGCGTGACTTGCTCGGACAGCAGGGCGTTCTGGCTGTCGGCAACGTGACCTATCTGACCATGCAAATTCAACAAGGCGGCAAGGATATGCGCATCATGCTGGTCGGCGTCGAGCAAGGAAAACCCGGCGAGCCTGCCTATCTGGTGGCCGGTCGTCCGATTACCCGTACACATTATGAAGCGCTGGCTGACATCAAGACGGGACTGACACTGGGTGAGCGCATCCAGATTCGCCGCCACTCATACACGGTCGTCGGCTTGACGCGACGCATGGTTTCATCGAGCGGCGATGCGATGGTGTTCGTACCACTCAAGGATGCTCAGGAGGTGCAATTTCTCAAAGACAATGATGCGCTGCTGAATGAACGCGCCAGGACAGCGGCAAATCCTGCGTTCAATCGAGTGCCTGGCGTGCTGGATGCCGTGCTGGCAGGACAAACATCGAGTCACATGGTCAATGCCGTGCTGGTGCGCATTAAAACCGGGTTTGACGATCAGGAGCTAGCCCGTCAGATACGGCGCTGGAAACATTTGCAGGCGTATACCCAAGAGCAGATGGAAGAAATTCTGGTCGCCAAACTAATTGCCACCTCGGCAAAACAGATTTTCATGTTTCTGGTCATTTTATCCATTGTCAGTGCCGCCATTGTGGCTTTTATTATCTACACCATGACCCTGAATAAAATCCGGGAGATCGCAGTACTCAAACTGGTGGGGGCGGGCAATCAAACGATCAGCGGCATGATCTTGCAACAGGCGCTAGGCCTGGGCTTGATAGGCTTTCTGGTAGGAAAAACAGCGGCGACTCTGTGGGCTCCGCTGTTCCCGAAATACGTATTACTGATCCCCGGTGACGCAGTACGCGGATTTTTGCTGGTGATGCTGATGTGCTCGTTAGCCAGTCTGTTTGCTATACGCGCGGCGTTGCGGATTGATCCTGCCACCGCAATAGGAGGCTGATATGGGCAAGCCGGCAATTCATATTGAAAATTTGACCAAGCGATATGGTGCAGGAGATACCGCCGTTGATGCGCTCAAGGGCGTAAACATGACCATCTGGCCTGGCGAGGTGGTTGGCTTGGTGGGTCCTAGCGGATCAGGGAAAAGCACATTGCTAAAATGCCTCGGGGCAGTGATTGAACCGACTTCAGGAAAAATGCAGCTGGGCGGCGAGACGATATTTGACGGCGCATGGAAAATTGATGATTTGCGCACCCTGCGGCGTGATCGTATCGGTTTTGTTTTTCAGGCGCCCTATTTGATCCCGTTTCTGGACGTGACCGATAACATTGCGTTGCTGCCGATGCTGGCGGGCGTGCCGAATACACAGGCACGAATACGTGCCAGGGAATTGCTGGATGCGTTGGATGTCGGCCATCGTGCACATGCACAAATCTCGGAACTATCCGGCGGGGAACAACAGCGCGTGTCGATTGCGCGGGCGCTGGCTAATCACCCTCCTATCATTCTCGCCGATGAACCGACGGCGCCACTGGATAGCGAACGGGCTTTAACGGTGGTGCGCATTCTGAATCAGATGGCGCAGCAATATCAGACCGCCATTATCGTTGTGACTCATGATGAAAAAATTATCCCGACCTTCAAGCGTATATACCATATTCGCGATGGGCGTACCTATGAGGAAGCAGGAGAAGGCCGCGATGCATAACCGTAATTTTATTGGAGAAATATTTTGAATCAGGAAGTCATCAAACGCCGTATGCCGACCGAAGAGCGACAAAGCGAGATTGTGCGCGTCGCCATTCATCTGGCCGCAGAAAAAGGCATCGACAGCGTCACCACACAGGATATGGCCGATGCGATGAAAGTCACGCAAGGTGCGATTTTCAAACATTTTCCGACCAAGGATGACATCTGGCTGGCCGCCATACAGTGGATACGCGATCGCCTGATGACGGTCGTGGAAAAGGCAGCCGCTGAGGCGAGCGACCCGATCGATGCGATTGAGCGGATGTTCTTCGCGCACATCACTTTTATCGGCAAGCATCCCTCTATTCCTCGCCTGCTGTTCTCTGAGATGCTACACAAAAGGAACAGCAAGCTGCGCGATCTGATACAGGAAATCATCTCAGGTTACGAAGGAAAAATTGCCAGCCTGCTCGAATCAGCAAAGGAACAATCATTGGTATCTCAAGACCTCGATAGCAAAAATGCCGCAGTACTCTACATCGGCATGATTCAGGGGCTTTTCATGCAGGTTTCAATTTTTGGCGGCAAGCGGACTTTGCTGGATGAGGCCAGAAAAACTTTCCCTATCTATCTGCACGGCATTGTAAAACGTAGCGATGACATTTAACCCTTACGATATTCAATCACAATGCAACATCAAATGCAGAGCAATGCGCATAACTGGACGGCGCATAAAAATTTGCTGCGTGACGGCGGTGCGAACTTAGTCAACTAGCCAGCAGCCCCTCAAGAGGATGAAACCATGCCCCCCGTCGTTGCTCCCGGCATCATTCCTCGGCTGTCCAAACTTGTCGTCGGCATGAAGGCGCACAAGAATTATAGCGAAGCGATTGGTCAACACCTGCTGCTGGTCGGCTCGAAAACTACTATGGATCCCGACAGTTGGAAGCCTGTTTTGAAGCATCGCTACAATGCGGGCAGTCCGGTAATTTTCTGGAAAAAGGGGCGGGCATCTGCTATTGAAATCCGGGTGGATATCCATTTCCAACCTATTGCTCGATTCAATATGGCTGCGGAAAAATTTTTGCCTGTCGGAGGTGTACAATCGCGGTCAGATAGCTGACGGTGGCGATGGGAGGCAATGTGCTATCAGCGATCCATCGAGTTGCCAGAAAATATTGATTGCAGTGCAATCATTTGTCTGATAGGTTGTAATCATTGATGGCAAAGTATGGAGATCGAAATGGCTACCAACTTAGTCGTTCGCAATGTTGAGGAAGATATCGCTCTGGCGCTAAAGCAGCTTGCCGCATCGCATGGAAGAAGTGCGGAAGCCGAGCATCGTGAAATTTTGCGTATGGTTTTGCAGCGCCCAAAACGTCGTACGGTTGCCGATGTTTTATCGAGCATGCCCAATGTAGGTGAGGATGCCGACTTTAATTTTCGGAATGCATAATCCATGTACCTGGTTGATACCAATGTCATCAGCGAAGCTCGCAAAGGTGCCAAGGCGAATAGAGGCGTGCAGAAGTTTTTTCAGAGCACTGCACCTGAAGATCTCTATCTCTCAGCGCAAACCATAGGTGAAATTCGGCGTGGTTTAGAGAATATTCGTCATCGTGGTGATCTGCCACAAACCAGGAAACTGGAAAAATGGCTGGATTTGGTTGTGTCAGATTATGCTGATAAAATTTTGACCTTTGATGAAGAATGCGCTCAAGTGTGGGGGCGGTTGATGTCGCCTCACCCTGAACACCCGATAGATAAACAGATTGCGGCAATTGCGCTGCTTCACGACATGGCAGTAGTAACGAGAAATGTGGATGATTTTCGCGGAACTAGGGTTGAAATTGTAAATCCATTTGAGTAATTTCGGATGCCGACGGAAGTATGCTCAATATCTGCTTTCTAGCAGGTAAAGTTGGCTTCTCAAGACACACAATGTGCCAATAGCAGGCCTTCACCGGGTGGAGTTCGAGCGACTGGTGTCTGTGGGTCAGCGGGCGCTGGCGAGTAGTGGATATGGACGCGCAACCCGGGGCCTATATAGCTAAACTGAAACATATTTGAGCTACTGGTTGAGTGTTTTGGGCAATACTGCTTCCACTAACTATTGCTGAACAATGTATAAATTTGTACAATGTTCAATATGGAAGACAAAAACTCACTACCCGCCTTAAACAGAAGAGAACGAAAGCGCTACGAAATGGCTGATAAGCTTGCATGCGCAGCTTTTTCTCTCTTTGAGCGCGATAGTTTCGAATCCGTAACAATGGAACAGATTGCTACGGCGGCTGATGTTTCTAGAGGCACACTTTACAACTATTTCCCAATTAAAGAAGCCTTGTTGGATCATTACTTTCGCATGGAATTTAAGGGCGGAGTAGATGAGTTGCTGACGGTTGGTACCCAACTACCAACCTTGCAAGCGACACTTCTTGGACTATTTGACGTATTTGCTGGCTGGGCCGCAGACAGGCGTCGCTACTTACCATTGAGCATTGCCTACGGCATAAATCGGCGCTTATTGGACGGAAATGTTTCTTCTCGAGATGAGTTGCACGGCTTATTTGCCAACATCCTTGCAGCAGCAGTTAGTCGAAGAGAACTGCCACTTGATGCTGATGTTATTCAATTGGCCGATTACTTGCAGCACCTCTATCTTGCTGCAATTTGGCGTTGGCTACCGACCGATGAAATTTCTCCAAAGACTCAGCTTCATCTCATGGTCAAGTTCTTTGTCAGCGCAGCAAGCTCTCAGAAAAACTCCAACAAAAAGGATTCGCTATGAAGATCGGCTTGCAAGCTTGGGGCAGTGAAGGTGACATTGCACCTTTTTCAGCACTGGCAGCAGGACTGGTAAGGTCAGGCCATGAGGTCACTTTGGCGGTAACTGACAATGTTGGCCGTGATTACTCCGGATTGGCTAAACGCTTTGGGTACAAAATTATTTCAGTTTCAGGTACCCAGCCCACTCCGCCGGAGGAAGTTGAAAAGATTTGGCGTCAGGTAATAGACATCGGGAATCCTATCCAGCAAGCTGAGATGGTCATGCGCTACGGATTTGACCCCGTTGCAGAACAAATCTACGAAGATGCAAAAGACCTGTGTGCCAATAATGATGCGGTTATTGGACACTTCTTTGTTTATCCATTGCGTGTAGCCGCAGAAAAAGCGGGTACGCCTATCGCTACACTCAATATTGTTCACAATTGCCTGCCATCCGCATATATCTGCCCCCCCGGATTTCCAAATTTTGGAGCCTGGTCATATCCATTGGCATGGCGCATCGTTCAACATATGGTTAATCGCATTTTTCTCCCAAGAGTGAATGCGCTAAGAGTCCGCGAGGGTTTGATACCAGATTCAGATGTTATGAAAAAAACATGGGTCGCTGAGCGACTCAATCTTGTCGCCGTTAGTCCTCAAATTTGTAGGCGCCCCCCTGATTGGGAAGAACAAAATGTTGTGTGCGGATTTCTGAATCCGCCTGCCGGTTTGCAATCAGACTCATTGCCCGATGGTTTGGAAGAGTTTTTATCTTCAGACCCGCCACCTGTCTATTTCACGTTTGGCAGCATGCTAATGCCCAATAGCTATGCGTACATCAGTGAAACATTGGCTATCTGGCGGGATGCTGTAGAAAGGGTTGGTTGCCGAGCGATTTTCCAGGTTCCGACAGACAAAATTGAAGGATTAACTTCTGACGATAAGGTATTTATGGCGATATGGGTCCCATACAGCCTAGCGTTTCCAAGATGCGAAATGATTGTTCATCACGGTGGCGCTGGCACAACGCAATCCACACTTCTTGCGGGGAGACCTTCTATCATCGTGGCCCATGTGTCGGACCAGTTTTTTTGGGGGCAGGAACTCGAACGGCTGGGAGTTGCTAGCAAGACTCTTAAACGCAAAGGTTTGAAAGCAGCTCACTTGGCGAATGGGATTCAAAATATATTGAGGAATCCCAGCATGGTTTTGGTTGCGAGTGAAATTGGTAAGCGGATGGCCATGGAGGACGGTGTATCTACGGCGATTTCCTACTTTGAAAAACTGGTACTTGGGAAATAGTTACATTGCCGATGATTTTCGTTGCATGACGCGAAAAATTTCCATGTCCGGTTGTCGCCCGAGTCCAGACATTGTGAGTGGAACATGTTGAGCATCCGCATGGGTTATCAACAGGCAGGCATTCAATCTCGCTATTTTCGGCAATTTGGCGGTCTGATATCAGCGGAAAACCGCCCGCTTAGCTGGTAATGAAGTCAGGGGGTCAGGTCTTGCGTTTTGCGCTTTCCTGACCGCTGATAATACGGCTCACTGTGGAATAGTGTAAACCAAAGTGGTCACCGATTTTTTTCATGCCATACCCTCCGCTGCTATAGGCCAGAGCAATCGCCTCATCCCTGTTGTTGGTACACGCCAAGTAATATTCCAGAGGTTTCGCTATTGCCCGCCTCTGCCTCATAGGAATTTCACTCAAATCTTCATCAAGCTTTTTTTGGGACAGCACCTTCTGAATGCAAAGCCTTGGGTAGAGTAGAGAACAGGCTCTCGCCTGCCCTCCCTCATCAAACCGTGCATGCGCTACTAACGCACACGGCTTTCCGATGTTCTTCACATTAGGCATTCTCTGATTTCCAGCCCGCCCTTGTCTGAACTTTGTATAGCCCGTATTTCGCATATAGCTGTTGGCTCGGAAATCGACCTTGACCGATTCCCCTATCATT
>CAIOSY010000150.1 GCA_903861075.1 uncultured Nitrosomonadales bacterium | reverse complement strand
TCGCGGCGCTATTGCGACGAAATGGGCCGATTGCATCAACAGTTAGGCCAATGCTGTGAACGTGTGATTTTAACCGTGGCAGGATTGCCAATGATTGTTAAACCTTAAAATCTCAGTTCGATCCGCAGATTACGCAGATTCACGCAGCTTTTCAGACCGTTACAGTTGTGGGTGCTTTTGCCTGATGGGTTGCCATAAGTTTTTTGTAAGTATTTGTTTAATCAGTTTTAATCTGTGTAATCTACGGAAAACTGCTTTTTCTGGGTTTAAGACAGTCGTAAGCGTCAAATATTTAATGAATTCGGGAGTGTTTATGGAAAATAATTGGTTAGATCAACCTTGTGCAGTATTGAATGAAACAGCCGGTTTACAGGCACTGGAGCGACAAGGACAATTGACCAAGCCGCCTGGCGCGTTGGGGCAATTGGAATCGGTCGCGGTTATACTCGCGGCGATGCAGGGCGTCGAAAAGCCATTAGTTGATCGTGTGAAAATCAGTATTTTTGCTGCCGATCATGGTGTCGCAGCGGAAGGTGTTTCGGCCTTCCCTCAGGCGGTGACTGGCGAAATGGTGAAAAATTTTGCGCGTGGGGGCGCTGCTATCTGCGTGCTGGCGAAGTCGCTGGATGCCACATTGGAAGTGGTGAATTTGGGTACGGTCAATGATCCGGGCGACTGGCATTCTGTGCTGCGCGTTGTGATTGCGCCTTCGACGGCCAATTTTGCAGTCGAACCCGCTATGACGAAAGATCAATTAGCACTTGCTCTGCAAGCTGGACGGAACAGTATTTTACGCGCCAAACAGGCATCAGTTCAGCTGTTCATCGGTGGCGAAATGGGCATCGCCAACACCACGTCGGCGGCCGCGATTGCCTGTGTTTTATTACAGGAATCGCCGCAATTGTTAGCCGGTCCCGGCACCGGTCTGGATAGTCATGGCGTGGCACACAAGGCCGAGGTTATTGCCCGCGCACTGGCGTTGCATGACTTGTCCTGTGATGAACCAATGAACGTTTTGCGTTGTCTCGGTGGCTTTGAAATTGCCGCGCTGACCGGTGCTTATCTTGCCGCTGCACAGCATGGAATACCCGTTTTGATTGATGGTTTTATCACCACTGTCGCCGCAATGTTGGCCGTTCAAATAAATCCTGATGTGCGTAGTTGGCTGTTGTTCGCCCACACCTCCGCCGAACCGGGTCATCAACGCGTATTAGACGCACTTGTCGCTAAACCCTTATTGCATCTGGGTATGCGACTAGGTGAAGGCAGTGGCGCCGCCGTTGCCGTGTCACTGTTGCGGGTGGCGTGTGCTCTGCACAATGGCATGGCGACCTTTAGTGAGGCAGCGGTATCGGGGAAGATCTAGGCTGTCTTCATTCCGGCGCAGGCCGGAATTCAGAAGGATTTTGTCATGTGAATGTGTTAATGAAAAACTTGCCCCATCTCTATAGAGGATGAAACTCATGGTGCACATGATTCTACTATCCAAACTAAATTGAAGTAACGCTAATTTAGTCGGACTAAAGACTGTCAGATCAGGGCTGCACTCCCATGCATTTTAATTTCCAGATAGCTGAACTTGACGAAGTTCTGTTGCCTAGACAAACCCGACCATGACGAAGGGCGGCTATCCGGCAGTGAATTCGGGTCATTTATTCCTGCATAGTTTTATCTGCCCACACTCATTGCGCCGAGGATTGACGTGCACAATCAATGCGCGTAGATTATGCGCATTAATTAGGAGAATATAGTCATGAATACCGTTGCTTTTAACAATGCTGCTGCCAAAAAATCGGCTAATCTCAGCATTAGCTCAGATTTGTTGCAGCAAGCCAAACAGCTCAATATCAACCTTTCGCAGACACTGGAATTGCAATTGATCGCGATTATCCGTCAGGCGAAGCAAAGCCAGTGGCTGGCAGAAAACCGGGCTGCGCTGGATGAATACAACCGCCGAATCGAATCAAATGGTCCGTTCAGCGACGGGTTACGTAGATTTTAATGGCGCAGTTCGATGTGTATCTCAATCCGAATAGCTCAACCAGGCAAACTATTCCTTATCTGCTGGATGTGCAGGCAGACTTGCTAGATATGTTGGCAACCCGCGTAGTCGTACCGCTGGTACGGGCAGAAACAATGGGGTTATCGGCCAGCAAGCTCAATCCAAAGTTCACTATCAATGATAACGTGGTTGTGATGTCCAGCGCCGAACTGGCCGGTGTTACTCATCTCTCACTTAGCGAAAAAGTTATTTCGCTAAAAGCACAACGCGACGAAATCATCGCCGCGCTGGATTTGTTATTTACAGGGATTTAATGGTAACTGAGCCTACCCTGTGAGCGGATACTAACCGGATCGTTCAAGCGAAAACCGTACGACGTTTTGGTCGCTGTAAAACCATACGCAAAATTTCACGCACCCGCAAATACATGCGCCGTTCGCTGGCACGGATATCGCGAATGCGCGCCAGCAAATCAGCAAAGTGATCGGGCACAGCAGAACCCGCGACAGGCGGATTTTTCAGGCGCTCGTCATCCATGACAAAGCCTTTGACGATGTACTCTTTCAGTTGCTGCGTAGCCCAGATGCGAAAGCGCGTTGCTATCAGACTTTTAACCCGGTAGCCGACGGAAATCACCATATCCAGGTTGTAACTGTCCAGCTCTCGTTGCACTTGCCGTTTGCCTTCTTGGCGAATCCACAAGCTTTTCTTGTGAGTTGCCTCATCCGACAACTCGCCCTCGGCGTAAATATTTTGAATGTGCAGACTGATATTTTGCTGCGTGGTCTGGAACAGTTCCGCCATTTGTTGCTGCGTCAGCCACAAGGTTTCATTTTCCAGCCGCGTCTCCAGCCTGATCGTGCCGTCTTCGCTCTGGTAAAAAATAATCTCGCTGGTCATTTTATGTCATCCCGACGTGCTGCCACTAAGTTCAAGTCTGCGGCGTAAAGTCTATCGGCCTAGAGCAGATTTATAGGGAGCTGCTAATAGGTAACTACTTTTTGGCACAATCAACTCGCACCTTGATTACATCAATCACGTCTTTTAATGCACTGAAAATCTCATCATACCGCCTCGTTACTTCCTTCACATCCTCGAACTTCCAGTGATGCGCCAACCCATTTCGCAGGTTGCGCGCTGATTTTATATTTCTAAGGGACCGATTCGAATCCAGCAGAAGACCAAGCCGTTCGTCCGCAACGGAGATGCCAAAATGTGCAAAAGAACGCCTGACCACATCAATATTCAACGATTCGTGTGAGATTATTTTTTTCTTCTGACCTGTGCGTTCGCGGTAATAACGTCCAATAAGTCGAATCAATGCTTCAAAAAATATAAACTGCAATAGAAATTTCTCGGGCATTCCAAATCCCGTTGATGCGGGAGGATGCGCAAACAATTTCTTAACTATCTTTACCTGCTGATTGCTGAAATCGGTCATATCCAGATTCTTACCTATACTTTTCCGCCCTTAATTCTTAACCACTCAGCCTTTAGGATTTTTTGCGTCATTTGCGTCGCGTGATCAACACTGGAACCAAAGCTAATAAAGTTCTCTACTCCATGATGAACAGCTTCAGCAGGGCAATCGCATTAAAAAATCATTTTAAATCAGTTTGTTGTGTTTTTTCGTTTGCGTCGAAGGGTTTGCCCATTATCAATTTGAACAAAT
>CAIOSY010000149.1 GCA_903861075.1 uncultured Nitrosomonadales bacterium | reverse complement strand
CCACATATCGTTCTGTGGACACCACATATCGTTCTGCAGGCACATGGCATCAGTTGATAATAATTTTATAGCGCTCGCGCGCAACCCGAGAGAGGTGGGCAAGAGGTCCGGATAAATCAGCAGTAAGCTTTTAGTACAACAAAATTGATAGAAAAGCACGTTTTACTCGCAATAGTACGTTACAGCTATTGGTGCTTTCACCTGATGGGTTGCCATAGGCTTTCTTTTAATCATTTGTTTTAATAGGTTTTAATCTGCGTAATCTGCGGATAAATGCTTTTAATAGGATATCATGGTGAAACAGATGATAGACGAGGTGCTTACTGAAGTCAGGAACAACTGGGACATAACCACTTACTTCTTATACAAATTGGACAGTTAAGGCTTTTACGAATGGAAATAAAGTGACAGAGTTGCAAACAGCGCGCAGAGCTTGCATAACATCTTCATTATCCTTTAATCGCTATTTACCCGCGCTGGCACTGCTCGTTCTTTCAGTCACATGGGGATATACCTGGGTGTTGTCTAAACAGGCACTAACTTATGCGCCTCCCTTTGCTTTCGCGGCAGAGCGTTGTGTTGGCGGTGCTTTGGCTTTGTTTATCGCCATCAAGTTCATGGGGCGTTCAATCCGTCTTGTGGCTCCCGGCTCGACCTTGCTTATTGGTTTAACGCAGGCAGCAGGTTTCATGGTATTTCAGACTTGGGCTTTGGTTGAAGGTGGCCCGGGAAAAACGGCGGTGCTGATTTTTACCATGCCGATTTGGACACTGCTGCTGGCATGGCCTATTCTGGGCGAGCGTATACGAGGAAAACAATGGCTGGCCGCCTTAAGTACACTCACCGGCCTGCTACTCATTATCGAACCCTGGGATATGCATTCCAGTCTGCTCAGTAAATTCCTCGGGGTAATGGCAGCCCTGTGCTGGGCCATAGGCTCAATTCTCATTAAACGCCTGCGCTCCCGGCATAAGGTGGATTTGCTTGTCATGACGGCTTGGCAGATGTTGCTGGGGGCGGTGCCCTTACTGTTGCTTGCGATCGTCATTCCAGAACATGCCACGCAGTGGTCTATATCCTATATCAGTATTCTTGTGTTTATATCCGTAATCAGTACGGGCTTGTGCTGGTGGCTGTGGATTTACATTCTCGACCGGGTGCCAGCGTGGGAAGCCAGTCTGTCGGTGCTTGGAACGCCGGTGGTCGCCATTCTTTCTTCCCGAATGATGTTGGGGGAAGAGTTCAAGTTTAGTGAAGTGACCGGTATTTTACTCATAGGAAGCGGTCTGGTACTGTTGTCTCTCATTAGTTGGGCAGCCAGTCGCCGTTCAACGACATAAAGTATTGAACTTGCCTCAGTCTTCAGGGCACTGGCGTCAATATCCAGTGATTGTGCCACGCCGCACGAACCATATTGGGATATTCCGGCCGTCCCAGGCTACCGTTGTAACGCCCTAGCGCGCGAAAAAGATCACCTTTTTCTATGTTGAGATAGTGACGCAGTATCGTACATCCGTAACGCAGGTTAATGCGCAGGTGAAATAAGTCTTGTTCGCTGCTGCCGATTTCTCTTAACCAGAATGGCATGACTTGCATATAACCGCGAGCGCCTGCCGAGGATACGGCATATTTTTTGAATCCGCTTTCTACTTCGATCAGCCCTAAAACCAATTGTGGATCCAAACCTGCGCGCGTCGCTTCGTAATGTACGGCACTTAAGAAATCCAACCGGTAATCTTTTTCAGGCAAACGTTTTGCCAGGCGTTGTGACATTTCATTGAGCCATGCATCAGCCTCAGATTGTGAGGTGAAGGCGAGTTTGTTAGGTGCTATATCAGATACGCTATGCTGTAATACCGCACGCACACTTGCCGATAGGGGAGACTCTATTTGCGCACCAGCATAGGCGTTGGCAGCGAACAGTGCGGTGAAGATCAAGGTACAAGAGGCACGTGACAGGCGTAAAACCGGATAGGCACTTTTACTTGTACCTTGTACCTTGAAACGTGCCCTTGAATTTTTCAATCTTTCCTCCTGATATCCTAGATTCTGCTTTTAATAAAATCCAGTGCATCTTGCAAGGGGATAGATTGCGCGGCACTATCTCGGCGTCCCTGATACTCAACCATGCCATCCTTTAACCCTCGGTCACCCACCACGATGCGATGCGGAATGCCGATCAGTTCCATATCGGCAAACATCACGCCAGGACGCTCATCGCGGTCATCCAGCAATACATCGATGCCGGCGATTTTGAATTCGCTGTAGAGTTGTTCAATCGCGCTCTTCACGGCTGGACTCTTGTTCATGCCGATAGGCACGAGTGCAAGTTGGAACGGTGCAATAGCGGCGGGCAGGGCGATACCTCGTTCATCGAAATTTTGTTCGATAGCGGCTGCAACGATGCGCGAGACGCCAATGCCGTAACATCCCATTTCCAATGTTTGTGATTTTCCCTGCGCATCCAAAAAGGTTGCATTCATGCTTTCAGCATATTTGGTGCGTAATTGAAAGATGTGCCCGACTTCGATACCGCGACAAATTTCAAGCGTCCCCTTGCCGTCTGGTGAAATGTCGCCGTTGATGACATTACGGATATCTGCTATCAGATCGGGTTCCGGCAAGTCTCGTCCCCAGTTAATACCGGCAGTATGAAACTTGGGGATATTGGCACCCGCCACAAAATCACTCATTGCGGCGACGGTCTGATCAGCAATGATACGCACAGATGAGCGATCAATCCCAACGGGCCCCAGGAATCCAGCGGGACAATTGAAAAAAGCGCGAATTTCATCTTCGCGGGCGAAGCGAAAATCTGCCATGCCAGGTAATTTGGCGGTTTTAATTTCATTGAGGTTATGATCGCCACGCAACAAAATGATGTTGAGTTGATCTTGTGCGACTAAAGCAAGTAGTTTAACGGTGCGTTGTAACGGGATTTCTAACAATTGCGCGACTTGTTCGCAAGTGGTTTGTTTCGGGGTGGCAACATTGCGCAGTGCTTCTGTCGGTGCTGCGCGTGTACTGTTGGCGGGTATGGCGACAGCCAGTTCCACGTTCGCTGCATATTCTGAATCAGGGCAGTAGGCCAATGCATCTTCGCCGGAGTCTGCTAAAACGTGAAATTCATGTGATCCGCTGCCGCCAATGGCGCCGGTGTCTGCTGCGACGGCACGAAATTTTAAGCCTAAACGATTAAATATTCGGCTGTAGGTCTCATACATGACAGCATAGGTTTTTTCCAAGCTAGCAAAATCGGCATGAAAGGAATAAGCGTCCTTCATCAAAAATTCACGGGCGCGCATCACCCCGAAGCGGGGGCGAACTTCATCGCGGAACTTGGTCTGAATCTGGTAGAAATTGACTGGCAACTGGCGGTAGCTGCGGATTTCGCGGCGTGCGATATCGGTAATGACTTCTTCGTGGGTAGGGCCAAAACAGAATTGATTGTTATGACGGTCACGGATTTTGAGCATCTGCGGACCAAACACTTCCCATCGCCCCGTTTCGTCCCATAATTCAGCAGGTTGGACCGCCGGCATTAGTAATTCCATGGCGCCGCAGTTGTTCATTTCTTCACGCACGACGGCTTCGACGCGGCGTAAGGCGCGCAATCCCAGTGGCATCCAAGTGTATAAGCCGCTTGCAAGTTTTTTGATGTAACCTGCACGCATCATCAATATGTGGCTAGGGAGTTCCGCTTCGGTAGGCGCTTCTTTTAGGGTAGAGATGAAAAATTGTGAAACACGCATGATATTTGGACGTTTAAAGTGACAGTAAAGGTGCGATTTTACAGGGAATAGGCAGCCTGCGCTCATGCACGTGTTTTTTGCCTGAAATTTTAAATTCAAAATGTAAGCATAAAAAACAGTAAGCTACAGCTGGCGAAAAGACGCGCTAGAAGCTACCGTAATATGGAGAATACGATTTAGTTGCCGACATGGTATCCAGGTACGAGCAAGAACCCTATACTATTGAGGCTGCCACGCCTAAAGAGACTTTGCGTTTTTTAATGGATGCGCGCGAATTAAAGCAAGAAGACTTATCTGCTATCGTGCCACAAAGCAACCTGTCAGCTATCTTGGCAAGAAAACGTAAAATCAGCGCAACGCTGGCTGGAAAGCTAGGTAAGTTTTTCGGAATAAGTCCTGCTGTGTTTGTGCCGACTTAACAAAAACAGTCCATGTCAAACGAGGTGATTGCATTGGGGCAATTGCTGAATGTGAACTAACTATGGTCGGCGAAAGGCAGTTGAAATATGGACAGTTTACAACGTATCTATAAGCTGCATCAGGCAATTTCGTCACGCCGCCATCCCGTATCCTGTCAAACTTTGCAAGACGAACTTGAATGTTCACGCGCTACGGTCAATCGTAGCATTCGAGATATGCGATTGTTTTTTAATGCGCCGATTGATTACAGCCGTGAGCACAACGGCTATCACTACGCGTACGGGCAATCGTTTGAACTGCCTGGCCTGTGGTTTAGTTCAACTGAGATTTACGCGCTGCTTACCGTTCAGCAACTGCTGGCGCAGGTGCAGCCCGGGCTACTCGATGCACAACTCAAACCGGTACGGGAGCGTATCGAAAAAATTCTAGCAACCAACCATTCGGGTGACGTAAAGCTTACCTCCGGGCACACGAGTAATGAGATCGCCAGTCGGGTGCTGATTTTGCGCATGAGCGGGCGCAATGTTGAACCTGAATGTTTTAGGACTGTGGCAGGTGCATTGCTGCAACGGAACGGCCTGTACATTGATTACCATGCTCGCGGCGACGACAATAAGAGCCGGCGAGAAATCTCTCCGCAACGGCTGATTCACTATCGGGACAACTGGTATCTTGATGCGTTTTGTCATGAAAAAAATGCATTGCGTAGCTTTGCAGTCGAACGCATCCGCGCGGCTACTTGTTGGCACTCAGGTTCTTGAGCAATCGCTTGATATTGATGCTGATTTTTTGATTAGTCGAATTGCGCCTACCGATATGCTGCTGCAACGACTGGGGCGGTTGTGGCGACATATTGAAACTATCCGCCCGGTCAATGCCAGGCGCGAGGCATGGATACTTTCCCCTGAATTGTCTGCGGCTATTGCCTCACCTGAATTTGCTTTTGGTGCAACGGCGTGGGTTTACGCTCACTACGTGTTGTGCCGCAGTCTATCGGTTTGGCAGGGTGTGACGCAAGTGAATTTGCCCGGTCAAATTCGTAAATTGATCGAAGCCACTTACGCCAAGCAGGACGAAAGCGAGCAGATGGCGAAGCATTTGCATCAAGTGGAAACTATGAGAAGCAAGCTAGAACGGTTGGCATTGCTTGGTTTGTCCAAAGGCGGTTCGACATTACCCGAAGAAAAAGCGCAGATGCGCCATAGCGAACTGGAATCGACAGAAGTGTTATTGATACGCGCTTATCAGCCGGATGCTCAGAAGCGTGGCACATGGGTAACTTTGCTTAACTACGAACGATTATGGGTGCCGCAAAATGGCCGTTCAATGTCGCCTAATGCATGGCGCACACTCAGCGCGACACTGATGCAAAACACGTTAAAAGTGACGGATTATCTCGCGCCAGAGGCGGTCAGTAAGACTGAAATCAACTGGCTGGCGGATTACTTCTATCTGGGTAAGCCTGAGTTTGATGAAAGTAACATGCTGCGTGTCGCGTTGGTTGATGAAAGCGACACTGTTAAATCGCTCAATAAAAGCTTGTCCAACGGCGATTATTTTATCAACTATGACGCGATAGTTGGTTATCAAACCAGTAAAAGGAAAAAATCATGACCGCAGCAAATCGCTTCAATCTGATAGATGAGCCATGGATACCCATTGTGGATATGGGGTTGGTCAGTTTAAGGCAAATATTTACTCAGCCTGAATACCGCGCCTTGGGTGGAAATCCAGTGCAAAAAATTGCCTTGACCAAGCTTTTGCTAGCCATTTCTCAGTCTGCCTATACACCTGAAGACGATGCCGATTGGGCTGCATTGGGCGCAGAAAAATTGGCGCAAAAATGCCTGGCTTATCTGGAGCAATGGCACGACCGGTTCTATTTGTACGGCGAAAAGCCATTTTTACAGATGCCCGCTATTCAAGCTGCTGCCGTGCAAAATTTTGGTGCAGTGCTGGCTGAGGTATCCACCGGAAATACGACAGTGCTTACCGAGTCTCAAGTTGAAAAAAGCTTAACGGATGCGGATAAAGCGGTCTTGATTGTGCAGTTGATGGGTTTCGGTTTGGGTGGCAAGAAAACCGATAATTCGGTCGTCCTCTCACCCGGTTATCAGGGGAAATTTAATGACAAGGGTAAGCCATCAACAGGTAAGCCTAGTGCATCGATAGGCTTTTTGGGGTTCCTGCACAACTATTTACAGGGGCAATCCTTGCTCGAAACTTTGTGGGTAAATCTGTTTTCGCGGCAGCAAATTCTGGAGATAGGTATTTATCCTCAAGGTGTTGGGATAGCTCCTTGGGAAGTTATGCCCGCCGGTGAAAATTGTGTCAGTGCTGAAGCGATGAAGTTCAGTCTCATGGGTCGACTGATTCCATTTTCTCGTTTTTGCTTGTTGGCGGATAATGGTTTGCATTACTCCGAGGGCATTGCACATTCTGGCTATAAAGAAGGAATAGTTGATCCCAGTGTGTCCGTGAATTTTTCGGCGAAAGAGACGAAGGCGATTTGGGCTGATCCTGAAAAACGTCCCTGGAGGTTGTTGACAGCATTGCTAAGTTTCTTTTCTCAGGCGAGTAGCAAAGGGTTTGATTGTTATCAACTGAGATTGAACATGGAGCGGGCCAAGCGGCAAATGCCCTCTATAGGCATTTGGTCGGGTGGTTTACGGGTGAGCAGCAACGCGGGCGAACAATATGTTTCCGGCACCGATGATTTTGTGGAGTCGTTGATATACCTGCCCAGTGATATTCTGGGTTATCTTTGGTTCGCCAATCTTCAGCTTGAAATGGATGAGCTGGATAAGCTTTCCAAAATTGTGTACGGCGCAACCCTCAGTTATTTCAAAAACCAGAACATGGAAACAAAAGAGCAGGCGGCGCAGGCCAGCAATCTGTTCTGGCAGTTGTGCGAACGTCAGTTCCAAAGCTTGGTAAATGCCTGTGATAGCGCAGAGCAAGTCCGTACCCTGCGCCCCGTTTTT
>CAIOSY010000148.1 GCA_903861075.1 uncultured Nitrosomonadales bacterium | reverse complement strand
GGGCTCTTTGCCGGAAAGGAGCAGGACAAGACGGGTGCATCAAAAAAAGATGTATCTGACTAACACGATGGAGTTGTGCCTGTTGTGATGTTGCTATCAAGGCAATAGAAGGTTTTGAAATTTTTAAATGGAGTGCTACTTGTGAAAAAATTTAAATATGCGTGCGTGTTGGCCATTGTGGCGTTTTTTATCAGTGGATGTGCTGTGTACAACCAAACTACATTTTCGGATTTTCACGGGCCGTCCGAGTTCGTTGGGCGGGGAGGAATAGTAAAAAATGTGAAGGGGATTGATATTTGGACCAATGGTGAGCCAAATCGTAAATTTAAGATTTTAGGAATTATAGAGCACTCGCATCAAAGTACGAAAAGCGTGGTTTCGTATGTTGCAGGTATGGTCGGAGAGTCTGAACTCATTGCTTCAGCTAAAGAGCATGGCGGTGATGCAATCATCATGTTGAGCGAAAATTCGACGATTACGGGTTACAAAACAAGGATTGATGCGACAGGACAAACAAGCGGAAATTACGGCAACGGAGCTTATAATGCGCATACCGAAGTAGACGCCGTTGCTCGGACTTATGCTGAAACAAGAACGGATAAACGTGTAGCAGTAATCAAGTACTTGGATTAGTTTACTGATATCACTGACTCCCTTTGCCAAGATTCATCGAAATCCCTCAGCCAAACAGTAGTACGCAAATCAACCTTTGTCTTTTTTTTTAAGGCCAGGAAATTACCATGCCATTGCATAGAGATAGTGATATTGTTCGTGGACTAGGATTTGTCGCGTTATACGCTGCTTACTTGGAAGAGCAAATCGATAACCTTCTGTACATGCTTAATCCCATTGAGCAATTCCCTGAGATCGAGCAACGTTGGCAAACAAGTCGGAAGATTGAAAAGGCTAAACGATTGGTAAGTAGACTGGAGTTCGAGCATTGCGATGCACTACTTGCTGCTCTGGATTCGGCTAAGCGACTTTTCGACTCGCGGAATGAGGTAATTCATGGCCGAATCTATTCGAACTTTGATCGGCACGAAACTTTGAAATCAGGTCGCCCTAACACACCAGATCGAGTCGTCAATCCAGCCGAACTGTACGATCTGGCCGACGACTTTGATGCAATTCGCTTGGAGCTACACCGGTCTATGATTTTTCAGATTCCTCGCTCCATGCAGGTGAATCAATGAGGCTTGGCACTCGAAATGGCTTGTGCAATAACGTACAGTCCCTCCTACGTTGAATGTCAGTTGTGTCTCGATATCTGATGGACAGGGTTGCTAAATTCTTGCTCGAAAGCGGATGTTGATTAATGGAATTTCCTTTCCCGTTGCACCGCCTCAGTGTTCACCGCATTAATGAAAATTTCATACGGCGACCCGTTTTCGAAGAATTTTGCACGTGCTGGTGATTTTAATGGTCGGGATTTCGACAGGACCCCTTGGGGACGCCACCAAATTCCGACTTTTGACAGGGATTTTGTAGTAAATACAACAATCTAGTGTCGAATCGTCAAATACGATGCGGTCAATCAGACCGCGCAGTATCTCCTCAATATCATCCCGGTCTTGTTCATCAATGCTTACCGCGATGTTATTCAGTATCGCCTTTACATCACTTTCCTGAATATTTTGAATTGCTTTCACTTTTTGTGTGGCCAGTTCAGCGCTATCAACTCGCTCCTGAATTCCTGAACGTTCTTGTTCCAGCGATTCGATTTTTCGCAGCAGCGTTGCGGTTGCAGTCGTTTCCGCAAGCAGGTTGGTTAAATTTTCAATTTTTTTATCAATAGCACAAATTTCTTCCGTGGCAATTTTCAGTTCAGCGCCATCATTCGATTTTTTGGCCGATTGCTGTGCTGATTTCACGATTGCTTTGATAAACGCACTCGGAGGTAGTGGTAATCGAAGGCGAGTCCTACCGCTTGAAAGAAGCAAAGGAACGTGCCGAGCAGCGGACCCGCAAGCCAAGAAAGGAAAAATCATGAAGCCTTGGCCACTTCCCTCGGGATTGCAGCGTGGGATGCCCTTTCTCATTCAGGAGGACTGGACGCCTGAACAGGCGCTGGCGGTAATCGAATTGCTCGATGATCTACGCGAGGTGATTTGGGCGCGTTACCAACTTCAGTTGCAGGAGCTACAGCGTGAGCAGCGTTGCACCGAAGATAAAGCGGGATTCGTCAACATCAACCAAACAGATCCGTCGTTCTAACGTCAACGGAGACAGTTTGGCTGCTCCACAAAATTGTATAGGGAGGGCACATCATGCCGAACGTCGTCGGCAGCACGCACCTGAATTCAATCAACGTTTAGTCGCGCTTTGCCAGCCGGGAATTTCTATCTCATGAGCCTTCTTCTTGAACTATCTAGCTACGAAGTTCCTCAGCTCGTAGTAGGCAGGGGGGCGCACCGTATCGGCTACTGTAGTCTTTGATTGTTAATGCAGTTTTGCCTAATCACTTAATATTGATCAGTATCTCGTTACGCCGCCAAAATGGAAGAGTCCACGGTGGGTTATAACGTGCAAGTTGTGGGGTTGATGTTGCATCGAGACCTTTTGATTTAATCCAATCGAATAAGGCTGCTGTCTTATCTTTAACCTTGTTTTCCACGGCAACGCCAGAAAATACAATCACTGCGGTTTTTTGCTCAGCAATTTCTCTCAATGAAACACGAGAATCGTTTGGAATAGGTAAGCTGGTTAAAGTGTATTCGGCTGGCATAACGAAATGCACACGCCATCGATTATCTTTACTTTCGACCACAACAGGTGCGGTCATCGCGATCTTTTGCGGGCTCTGCTCAAGTGTGACCGGCGCGGTCATCGCAATTTTTTCTGGTGAAGAACCTTGACGACTTTTGTTTCCGCCAAAAATATAACCTGCGATCAATCGAAATCCTGCGCTAGATGCCTCACTAAGCGAACCGTCTACATAGGTTTCTGCAACGATCATCGGCTTGTATAACCTCAACTCAAAATCACCGCTTTTTTCAATCAAACTAAATTTTGGTTCTTCAGTGGCCATGGCGTAAGGATTATTAAGTAGTCCGATTAAAATAGTAACAAACAGCGTTATAGAGTTTCCAAGTAATTTTTTCATAAGGCCATCATGTCCCACACAAGGGGGAAAGTAAAGCCAAATCAGCAATGAACTCTCGATCCTGGTCGTCATTGGACGACTGATCACATCATGGTAAACGGGGCCTTATTGTTAAGCTCAAACGGGCACCTTCATTGCCAATAATCCGTAATGCTGTCATTGAACTTTCACTATTTGGATTGCAGTAAATCGGACGGATGACAATGACGGCTGAGGACCGCAGTCTCGTTAGCTGATGGACAGGATTGCTAAATACCTGCTCAATAGCGGATGTTCACGCCACTGTAATTTTCTTTCCACTGTTGTACAGCTTCAGTGTCACGCGGCATTCATGGCCCGTTTGCGAAAAACCCCTTACATACTGCTATTCGGCCAGGCAGTTGCAATTTTTATATTGGTTTTTTACCTCCATGAGGTTAGTATTTTGCTCGTATTCGGTTATTATATAATTCGAACAACGGGGGATAGTCACTCCCGTGACAGTGTCAATTCCGGAGCTAGCACATTGAACAAGCATTCTATTCATCGCAATCGTGCAGTATGGGCGTTGTTATTCAGCTGGCTTATTTACAGCGCAAGTGTTTTAGGCTGGAATGTGGCACATGACCCTTTTTATTTAACGACGCTTTGCAGGACAAGATGATATGACCCAATCTCACGCTTTTGATAATGGATTCAGCATAGACCAGGTTTTACAACCGCAGCGAGCCATAGCGGACTTGTTAATGGTAGCGACGTTGGCTGTTTTACTGCTCATTTCTCTTGCCATCGGGTTTTACACCGAAACATTAGTACTAACGTTTGCCGTCGCCGTGCCAGCTTTTGTGATCCCGTTTTTAATTTACCGATTGAGTCCGGGTACGCTTGCAACTCGACTAGCCGTTGCTTGTGCGTTTATGATTTTTGCTGCGCTGATGATACAACAAAGTCATGGACTCACCGAAATTCACTTTGGTATTTTTGTATTGCTAGCCTTTTTGTTGTATTACCGGGATTGGCGGCCTCTTGTTGTCGCAGCAGGACTCATTGCCGTTCATCATGTGGGCTTCGGCCTGATGCAAGCGAATCAAATTGGCGGTATTTTGCTTATTAGCGGTAATGCCAGTATAGCTATCATCGTTTTGCATGCAGCCTATGTGGTCTTTGAGGCGGCTTTACTAATCTATATGTCTGTTATTTTGCGACGTGAAGCCATTGAAGCTACGTTGATTGCCACTTTGGTTGAGTCGCTTGGAAAAGGCGATTTAACGGCGCATGAAATTCACCTTTCAACGACTGCTTACCCACGATTAGCAGCCTTAGCGATGATGCAAGAGTCATTAGTGGCAACCCTTCAAGGCGTGACTAATGTCATGATTGATGTGGCGCAAGGCAAATTAAGTAGTCGAATGACCGTGGCTGCACAAGGTGATCTTGCTAAACTCAAGGACAACATCAATTCATCGTTGCAGGCACAACATAATGCGATTAGTGACGTGATTAATGTTATGAGCGAAGTCGCACAAGGAAAAATTAATAGCCGGTTAACCGTTCCTGCTCTGGGTGATTGGGCTCAACTAAAAGACAGTATCAATCACTCACTGGATGCCCAAACAGATATTATTGACGACATTAGCAAAGTCATGTTGCAAGTGGCTAATGGAAAACTGAATAGTCGGATTACCATTCAAACCATGGGGGATTTAACGCAGCTTAAAACAAACATCAATGATTCGTTATCGGGTTTATCTGGAGCAATGATTTTGATCAATGCAAACACACGGCAAGTTTCCGCAGCCGCTAATATGAGTAGTCATGCCATCGGTCAAATTAGTGATGGAGCACATAATCAAATGCTTGCGATTGCTCAAATTAGCACTGCCGTGCGTCAAACTGCTGTGTCAGTGAATGATGTAACGACAAATACAGAGATGGCGAGCAAAAAATCTCAGGAGTCTGTTGCTATTGTGCACAATGGAAAAATTAAAGTTGATCTCATGGCGGAAGTTGTTAATAGCATTGCAACGAATTCGGAAAAAATCAACAAAATTACCGAGGTGATTGAAGGAATAGCCAATAAAACTAATTTACTTAGTTTAAATGCGGCGATTGAAGCCGCACGTGCGGGTGAACACGGCAGGGGATTTGCGGTGGTAGCTGAAGAAGTGGGCAAACTAGCCGCGAACTCTGCATCCAGCACCCAGGAAATCGCCAATTTAGTCCAGCAAGCGGTGAAAGATGCCAATCGGGCAGTGGAAACAGCTAAAGAAGTGTCGATTGAAATGGAACGGATCGAACGCAGTTCATCGGAAGCGGACGGCATGTTGCAACGAATCTCCGCTGCATTGGAAGAGCAAAGTGCTGCCATTAATGAAATCAACGCCAACGTTACGAATTTGAATCAAATTGGTCAGAGCAATGCTGCGGCCTCAGAGGAAATCACTGCAACGGTGGTTGATTTGGCAAAAATTGCTGACCAGACCCGGTGCGAAGTAGAAAAGTTTACGGTTGATTAACCGCGATCTTCGATATTTTCCTCGGTATGTCGTGATGATGGCTGCCCATAGGCATTTCATCCGTACAAGCTAAATTCAATCCAATTGTCGCGATGGCCGCTGTAACGGTAAGATAAGTTTTTCATTTTACCCTTATAGTGGCGCAACCATTCATCAAGGTAAAATTTCAAGATGGCGTGCTTTTGCCGGTTTCAGTTTGCTTGCTTATTGTGCAAATTACCGGATCATCTTGTCAGGTGTTCGAGAATAAAATATGACTCTAATCTGATTTGTCCTGAGTAAATCCGGTTTTTAGGCAGCGGCTCGACTACAGCCGTAACGCAGCGCGTACTTGTTCCGTTAAATTTGTTGAAAGACAATCTATCTCAATATTATCTGGCATTGAGCGCAACCAGGTAAGTTGTCGTTTGGCGAGTTGGCGAGTGGCGATAATTCCTGTCTCTGCCAGTGTTGCTGCGTTTATTTCTCCTTCCATAAATTGCCATGCTTGACGATATCCTACACAGCGCATCGAAGGTAAATCAGCTTGCAAGACATAGTGACGACGTAAAGTATGCAATTCATCAATGAGACCTGTTTTGATCATTTCCTCAAAACGGGTTTTGATTCGCTGGTGCAAAACGCTGCGATCAGAGGGAATAAGTGCAATCGAAGTGATTTGATAGGGGAGGGGGGCGGATTCCTGCACGCGGATTAATTCGGACATGGGTTTGCCGGTGAGCTGATAAATTTCCATGGCACGTCCGATACGCTGGGTGTCGTTTGGGGAGAGGCGTGCCGCTGTTTCCGCATCTATCAGCGCTAATTGTTGATGTAACCATGACACGCCGTGTTGAGCGATGAGTATGTCGATTTCACCGCGAACAGCAGCATCCGCCACGGGTAACGGGCTGAGTCCGTCACGCAAGGCCTTGAAATATAGCATTGTCCCACCCGCTAGTAGCGGTATTTTCCCCCGGGCGGTAATGTCGCTCATCAGTTTTAAGGCGTCGAGTCTAAAGGCGGCGGCTGAGTAACTGTCGGTTGGATCGATAATGTCGATTAAATGATGAGGGGCACAGGATAAAACGGCGGCATCGGGTTTGGCTGTGCCTATGTTCATATCGCGATAAACCAGCGCTGAATCAACACTAATAATCTCAATCGGAAAGTGTTGCGCAAGTTCCACGGCAACGCCCGTTTTACCACTCGCCGTCGGCCCCATCAAAAAAAAGGCGGGGGGAAAATGCGGGGCTGCAGAATTCGGCTTGTGGAATTGGGCTGGCAGTGTTGTCATGACAGTTCCTGATAGCGGGTTTCACGAATAAAAAGGGCGGCGGTAATGCTGATAAGTGCGGCGACGGAAATGTAGCCGCCCACCCAGGAGAGTCCGCCGTGGAGTACGAGTTGTTGTGCGATATAGGGTGCGAGCGAGGCGCCTATGATGCCGCCCAGATTGTAGGCAGCACCTGCACCTGTGTATCGAACATGCGTTGGAAATAATTCCGGGAGTAAGGCGCCCATAGGTGCAAAGGTCGCACCCATCAAGAATAATTCCATGCTTAAAAATGCAGTAATCGTGAGGGTTGATCCGCTGGTAAGCATGGGCTCGAGTAAAAAACCGGATAGTAGCGCTGCGCTACCCGCCAGTATTATTACCGGACGGCGACCATATCGATCTCCTGCGAGTGCGAATAGCGGAGTGGCGGCGGCCATAAACAGAACTGCCACGCACAGCATGGTTAAAAATTGCAAACGGGGAATGCCCAGTGTGCTGGTGCCATAGTTAAGAGAAAATACCGTCGAGATATAAAATAAGGCATAGCATACGACCATGATGAGTGCGCCAAGCAGTAGCGGAGTTTTATGTGATCGGAACACTTCTGCTACAGGGAAGTGAGCGGCACCACGGGATTGAATTGCCTTGGAAAATACGGGTGTTTCGGTTAGTTTTAGCCTTATATATAATCCGAGTGCGACCAGTATTGCGCTGGCTAAAAACGGGATGCGCCAGCCCCAGTCGCGAAATTGAGCGTCATTGAGGTACTGCGATAGCAACAAAAAACTGCTCACTGCTAACAGGAAGCCAACGGGGGGACCCAATTGCGGGAACATACCAAAAAAACCGCGCTGCCCCTTGGGTGCATGTTCTGCTGCAAGCAAGGCAGCGCCCCCCCATTCTCCACCTAGGCCTATTCCCTGACCGAAGCGTAACAGGCACAGCAGTGCAGGGGCAGCCCAGCCAATTAGTGCATAGCCTGGCAGACAGCCGATTAGCGTTGTGGAGGTTCCCATGATCAGCAAGGAAATGGCGAGTGTGGTTTTTCGTCCTATTCTATCCCCGAAGTGTCCAAATACCAGTGCGCCTATCGGGCGCGCCAGAAAAGCGATGCCAAAAGTCAGGAAAGCATTTAACGCTTGCACGGCAGGATCACTGTTGGGAAAAAATACCGGACCTATCACCATTGCCACTGCCAGACCGTAAATATAAAAATCATAAAATTCGATGGCTGTACCGATGAAACTGGCAAAGGCGATCCGCAAAATGGAGGGGGAAGTTGTTATCATTAGTTGTAAGTTACCTGTGCATATATTCATTGGCCGAAGCATTTTTGTTCGGCCATATTAAAAAGTTAAGAGTACAATTTTTATCAATTACGACGGCTTACTGCCCTCTCATAAACATTTTATCCAGTTCTTTCAATGTCAGGGTAAACCAGGTTGGCCGGCCGTGATTGCACTGGCCTGAACGTTCGGTCTGCTCCATTTCTCGCAGTAGTGCGTTCATTTCGAGTATGCTCAAAATCCGGTTAGCGCGCACGGCGCCATGGCAGGCTAGACTTGCCAGAAGTTCGTTACGGCGCTCGGTTAACATTCTGCTGCCGCCATATTCGCGCAATTCGCTCAGGATAATACGCGCTGAGGCTTCTGCTTCGGCTTGTTTGAGTAGTACCGGCATTACGCGTATCGCAAGCTGAGTGGGTGAGATGGGTTTAATATCAAACCCTAGTGCATTCAATGCAGCTTGTTCTGCTTCAACGGTGGCAATATCGATAGTGTCAGCCTGGATAGAAACGGGAATCAGTAAGGGTTGTGTGGCAATGCGTTCCTGATCCATTGAGGTTTTGAGTTTTTCATAGACAATGCGCTCATGAGCTGCGTGCATATCGACCACAATCAAACCCTGTGCGCTTTGTGAGAGTATGTAAATGCCGGACAGTTGTGCGAGTGCGAAGCCGAGCAGCGGTGATTCATTTTCGTCCAGGGGGACAGGAGAAGGGGAGCTAACTTCAAAAGTGGACGCGGCTATTTTTTTTGCGCTTTTTTCGTGCGCTGTCTCATCCATCCCTTCATGCTTGCCGGTTTGTACTCCCCAAACTTGATAACTTGCATTGAGTTGTGCTGCGCTAAGTGGAATTCTTTGCTGTGTAGGAGCGATAAATACGGACTTGACAGCGGGCTCGGACATCGCAGCTGGCTCTATGCCTGAGAGGGCGGGGGCGGCGAGTGCTTGTTGCAGTGCATGAAAAATAAACTGGTGTATGCCTTGACCTTCGCGAAAACGCACTTCGCTTTTGGCAGGATGTACGTTTACGTCCACTTGTTCGCTGGGTAATTCGAGAAATAGTACAAAGGCCGCATGACGTTGATGATGCAAGATGTCCTGATAGGCCTGACGTAGCGCGTGGCTGGCGATTTTGTCGCGTACGAAACGGCCATTGACGAAAAAGTATTGTGCATCTCGATTGCCCTTTGAGTAGGCGGGCAACGCAGCGAGTCCATGCAATGTCAGGCTCGCGGCGCTGTGGGATACGGGTATTGCTGCATTACCGAATTCACTGCCAAGTAGTGTCGCAACGCGCTTTAATGCGGCATCACGCATCCATTCAGTGAGCAGGCGAGGCGGGCTGGCCAGTTGCCAGATAGTGCGACCGTTGTGTTGCAGTGTAAAGCCGACATCGGGACGTGAGAGCGCAATGCGCTTAAAGGCCTCTTCACAATGGGCAAATTCGGTTGCCTCGGATTTTAAGAATTTTCGCCGGGCGGGGGTGTTGAAATACAACTCACGAATTTCTATCGTTGTGCCGGGTGGTTGGCTGGAAGGAATGGGTGCGCTGATCAGCCCATCTAATGCTTCAACGCTCCAGCCGTGGCTATCATCAGCAGTTCGACTGGATAAAGTCAGTTGAGAAACGGCGGCAATACTTGCCAGTGCTTCACCGCGAAATCCCATGCTCGCGACATGTTGTAAGTCATCCAGCGAATTTATTTTGCTGGTGGCGTGCCGCATTAACGCCAAATTAAGTTGGTTTTTAGCGATGCCGTGCCCGTTGTCGCGTATGCGCAGTAGCTTGATGCCGCCATTGTCCAGTTGTACAGAAATGTCAGTTGCACCTGCATCCAGACTGTTTTCAAGTAACTCTTTAAGCGCAGCAGCAGGGCGTTCAATCACTTCACCTGCCGCAATTTGGTTGATGAGGAGTTCAGGTAATAAACGAATCGACATAGTGTATCAGCGGATAAATCAGATTAAGAGATTATAGTGGGGTTTTATGTTCTGTGAGAATCGGTATAATCACGGGCTTAATCATAGGGCATGTGGCGGCTTTATGTTGGATGCATGGCAAGATTTATACCAGAGGAGAGAGTTATGCGGATAGGGATTCCTGCGGAAACGCGTGCAGGTGAGAAGCGCGTCGCGACCGTACCTGAGATCGTTGAGAAGCTCATTAAGCTGGGTTTTAATGTGGCGGTTGAAGCCGGTGCCGGGGAAGCGGCGAATTTCAGTGACGAAGCTTACCGCGCTGCGGGAGCTGAAATTGTTGTTGGCGCTGCCAAAATTTGGGCTGAATCTGACATAGTATTCAAGGTCACCGTAGCTTCGAGCGCTGAAGTTGAGGTGATGCGCGAAGGTATCACCTTGATCGGCTTCATCTGGCCTGCACAAAATCCCGAATTGATGCAGCAACTGGCGGCCAAAAAGGTAACCGTGCTGGCTATCGACTGCCTGCCGCGTCAACTGTCCCGTGCGCAGAAGATGGACGCCTTGACTTCTCAGGCAGGTGTTGCAGGTTATCGCGCGGTTATCGAAGCGGCTAATGTGTTTGGACGTTTCTTTAACGGGCAAATTACGGCTGCGGGCAAAGTTCCTCCCGCTAAAGTGTTTATTGCGGGTGCGGGTGTGGCCGGTTTAGCTGCGATCGGTGCGGCGGCGGGCTTGGGTGCGATTGTGCGTGCCAATGATACCCGTGCGGAAGTGGCTGATCAGGTCAAATCGCTGGGCGGTGAATTCGTCAAAGTTGAATATGAAGAAGAAGGCGGCGGTGGCGGCGGTTACGCCAAGGTCATGTCCGAGGGATTCTTGCAGGCGCAGCGCGAGATGTATGCCAAGCAAGCCCGTGAAGTGGACATCATCATCACCACGGCGCTGATTCCAGGCCGTCCGGCTCCCATGCTGATCACCGCCGACATGGTGAAGAGCATGAAGCCCGGCAGTGTCATCGTTGATATGGCGGGCGAGCGCGGCGGCAATTGCGAATTGACTGAAGCGGGTCTGGTGGTGGTGAAACACGGCGTGACCATCGTCGGTTACACCGATCTCAACAGTCGCCTGGCTCGTCAGTCATCCACCTTGTATAGCACCAATTTGTTCCGTCTGATCGAGGAGCTGTGTAAGACGCGTGACGGCATGATCAATGTCAATATGGAAGACGATGCCATTCGCGGCCTGACGGTCATCAAGGACGGCGAAATCACCTGGCCGGCTCCTCCGCTGAAAATGCCGGCGCCCAAACCTGCCGCTGTTGCCAAACCGGCTCCCGCCGCACAAGGTCACGGCGGCGGAGGTAAACCGGTTTCGGCAGGAAAAACAGCTGCAATATTTGCCGTGGCCGCCGTGTTGTTTTTGCTCATCGGCGCTTACGCCCCTGCCGCGTTTTTAGGACACTTCACCGTGTTTGTGCTTGCGTGTTTTGTAGGTTACATGGTGGTGTGGAACGTCACGCCGGCGCTGCATACCCCGTTGATGAGTGTGACTAATGCAATTTCCAGTATCATCGCCATCGGTGCGCTGGTGCAAATCGCGCCTCCACTGAAGGAGGGACTCGATCGCCCGGATGTCTGGATATGCGCTCTGGCGGTGGCGGGGATTGCGCTCACTGCGGTCAATATGTTCGGCGGCTTCGCTGTAACCCGGCGCATGCTGGCGATGTTCCGTAAATAAGGATAAATTATGATGTCTGCAAGCTTGGCAACCGTTTCATATATTGGTGCGATTATCCTTTTTATTCTTAGTCTGGGTGGTCTGTCGAATCCGGAATCTTCACGTCGCGGCAATCTCTACGGCATGATAGGCATGGCGATTGCCGTTCTGGCCACCGTGTTCGGCCCGCGCGTCACGATGGCAGGTCTTCCCTGGATCATCGGTGCGATGCTGGCGGGAGGAAGTATCGGTCTTTATGCGGCGCGAAAAGTGCAAATGACGCAGATGCCGGAACTGGTCGCCTTGATGCACAGTCTGGTGGGCTTAGCCGCTATGCTGGTCGGCTTTGCCAATTACATCGACCCGATGGCGGCATTAAATCTGTCCGGTGCTGAAAAAGCCATACACGAGATCGAAGTTTATATCGGTATTTTGATCGGTGCGGTGACCTTCGCAGGTTCTTTGATTGCTTTTGCTAAGTTGTCAGGAAAAATTGGCGGCAAGCCTTTGTTGCTTCCCGGACGTCATTTCATGAATTTGGCGGGATTGCTGGTGGTTATCGGGTTCGGCTGGCAGTTTATGCATGCTGAATCGGTCAGTTCAGGCATGACAGCCTTAACTATCATGACCGCCATAGCACTGCTGTTCGGCATCCACATGGTGATGGCCATCGGTGGCGCGGATATGCCGGTGGTGGTGTCCATGCTTAACAGTTATTCCGGTTGGGCGGCTGCAGCAACCGGCTTCATGCTCAACAATGATCTGTTGATCGTTGTCGGTGCGCTGGTCGGGTCAAGTGGTGCGATTCTCTCTTACATCATGTGTCGGGCGATGAATCGTAATTTTATCAGTGTGATTGCTGGTGGCTTCGGTTCTGGTAGTGGGAAACCCGCTAAAAAGGCGGACGGAGAGGCTGCACCTGCGGGTGAAGTGCTGCCTGTCAGTGCGATCGAGACAGCGGAGTTGCTCAAGGATGCGAAGAACGTGATTATCGTGCCCGGCTATGGCATGGCGGTGGCACAGGCACAACATACGGTCAATGAAATCACCAAGGTGCTGCGCGAAAAAGGCGTCAATGTCCGTTTCGGTATACATCCTGTTGCCGGTCGTATGCCCGGTCACATGAATGTGTTGCTGGCCGAAGCCCGTGTGCCTTACGACATTGTGATGGAAATGGATGAACTCAATGCAGACTTTCCGGATACCGATGTATCCATTGTGATTGGCGCGAACGACATCGTGAATCCGGCGGCTCAGGATGATCCGACCAGCCCTATTGCCGGCATGCCGGTGCTGGAAGTCTGGAAGGCTAAGACTTCTATCGTGATGAAGCGCAGCATGGCGACCGGCTATGCGGGGGTGGACAATCCCTTATTTTATAAAGAGAACAATCGCATGCTGTTCGGCGATGCCAAAAAAATGCTCGAAGAAGTACTCAGCGCGTTGAAAGCGTAAACCCCGGTGCGAACAACGGATACCCGGGGTGTTGCTCGCTCAATGAGCTGATGCCCCCAAGGTTTTTCTCCAAAGTTTGCAGTGGATTTAACCCTCGAAATGGTGGCCCACAATATTGAGGTTCGTGTATCGCTTACGATAACTTAGCTTCATTTGTGACGGGCAGCCATTTTTCGAGAACTGTCTTTAACTCTTCTAGTCGTAGCGGCTTGGATAAATAGTCGTCCATCCCTCGGTCTAAACAGCGCTGTGGTTCTCCTGACATGGCATTGGCGGTAACAGCGATAATGGGAATATGACTTCTGCCGGATTCTTCCTTGCGAATGGCGGCGGTCAGCTCGAATCCATCCATATTTGGCATTTGGCAATCCGTCAGCAATAACGCATATTGGCCTGTGCGCCATCGAGCCAGTGCAATGGCTCCATCCTACACAACTTCAGCTGCATAACCTAGGATGGACAATTGTTCTTGTATAACTTCACGATTGATTTCATTGTCCTCGGCGAGCAGGATCAGACGATGTGCGCGTATCGCTTCTTCAATGCTGGGAACGAGGTATTCCTGCAATGGTAAAGAATTTTCAGTGCTGGCAATTGCCTGCGGAGACAAGCGATTACTTGCCAGGGAGATGCCTTGAATCAGGTCGTTATACAGTAATGGGCTAACCGGGATTTGGATTTCATTTGCTGGCAATAGTGTTGCATTGCGTCGCACGAAATGAACGATGCTGGCATTTTCCGGTAAATCGAGTTTGCTATGATCAAGGCTAAGGGAAAGCCCTAATGCGATGACCCGTGGTCCGGAAAAAGATTCTAGTAAGCAGTGACGTGCGTCTTCCACGTTATCAAATAGCAGGATATTGGCGCCCTTGGTTTGGCAATAAGCAATCAGAAGATTTGCTATCTGGTCATGACACGCAATCGCGATTACTTGAACGCCCTCCAGGCAGGGATCTTCTGGAAGCTCAAGAGTGGGCTGTGCATTTTCTATGGGCAACTCAAACATAAATTCAGAGCCTAAATCCGGGGAGCTTAGAACCGAAAGACAGCCTCCCATCAGTTCAACCAGTTGATGGCTGATACTCAGTCCCAGTCCTGTGCCGCCAAACTTTCGTGCAGTACTCGTGTCGGCTTGAGTAAAAGGGTGAAATAGTTTGTCTACGACGTCAGCGCTCATGCCTATTCCGTTGTCGATAATGCGCGCTTTCATCACGGCTATGCCATCAGTAGACCAACCAGGCTCAAGGATTAAACTGACACTGCCTTTATGATTGACATCACTGCGTGTAAACTTAATCGCATTTCCCAGTAAATTGAGCAATATCTGACGCAATCTAATCGGGTCAGAGACCATCCATTGAGGCAATTCGGGCGAAACAAAGAGGGAGAGTTCAATTGATTTTGCAATTGCCGTTGCTGTCATCAATTGGGTGACCCCCTCGGCTACTGTTCGCAGATGGGTCGGTATGCGCTCTATAGATAGCTTGCCGGCTTCAATCTTTGAGTAATCGAGAATGTCATTCAGAATGCTGAGCAAGGCAAGAGAGGAATCCTGAATGGTGGAAATCATGCGCTGCTGATCGTGGGTTAATGGCGTATTTTTTAAAATATCAACCATCCCTATGATCCCATTCATCGGCGTACGAATTTCGTGACTCATGTTAGATAAAAACTCGGATTTTGTGCGGCTGGCCGCCAGCGCAGCCTCCTGTGCCAACTTGCTTTTGGTGATATCCATAACCACCCCGTACACGTTGACCGGATTGTTTTGTGCATCACGGAAGATTTCAGCGCCGGTATGTATCCAAATAATCTGGCCGTCCTTAGGGCGTTTGTAGGGGTGGATCATCTCAAATCGAGGGATGCTACCCTCGACTGCGGCCAAATAATTTTTGAGCGTAGCATCCGCGATCAGGGGGTCGACAGCGGCAATGTTGGCATGCCAGTCACGCATAATATGGTAGCGCAGGTCGTCGTGTTGCGGATCACCTAAAATATCGACGGTTCGTTCCGACGAGATGTAATACTCCCGGCCTTGCTTGAAGTCTATGCTCCAGTGTCCCGTATGAGCCAGTTTCATCGCTTGATCCTTCATGAACTCGGCTTTTTTAACGGCTAATGCCGCTTCTTTGTGTTCCGTAATGTCAGTGCGGACGGCGACATATTCGACGAGCTTTCCATTCTTGCCCGTAAAAGCCAGGATCGTACTGTTAACCCAATAGGGATGACCATCTTTGGCCCGAATACATATTTCACCATGCCAGGCTTGTCCGCTAAGTAATGTTTGATACATTGAGCTGAAAAAACTTGGTGGATGTATTCCTGACGGAGGTAAATTGTGATCCTGCCCTAGTAACTCCTCTCGAGTGTAACCGCTGATTTGACAAAGTTTATCGTTAGCATAAGTGATTCGGCCATTGACGTCCGCAATACTGACAATGGCGTGTTCGTCCATGACATATTTCTGGTTTTTCAAGTTGTTCAATGCTTGTAAAGCATGATTCATACTCAACTCTAATGCCACTGTTTTTTGTTGAACTAACTTCTCCAGATGATCACGGTAGCGTTGCAACTCAACTTCATTCTTTTTTCGTACGCTAATGTCTGAACGGATTGCAATGTATTGCTCAGGTTTTCCATATTTGTCCATGAAGGGAACGATGGTGGTATCCACCCAGTAGAGACTGCCATCCTTGGCCTTGTTGCAAATTTCGTCATGCCAGACCCGTCCCTGGCAGATGGTTTCATACATGAACTTGAAGAAACTGCGAGGATGATGCGCCGAGTGTATGATGGAATGAGTCTGTCCTATTAACTCCTTTTGGGAATAGCCGCTGATCTTGCAGAACTTGTCGTTGGCATAGGTAATCTGACCTTGTGCATCGGTAGTTGTGACAATCGCATGCTGATCCAGCGCATATTTTTGCATGAGTAATTCATCGATCGAATGGCGAGCTTCGACGTTACTCTTGATTAGAGCTCTGAATAATTGACGTTTTTGTATCAGTCCTTCCATCAGGGTATGTGATAGCGAGATTGCGGTCTCTGTCTGTATATGACTCCATGGTTCAGAGCGATCACGCCATATCTCATGCCAATTTTTAAAAGAACTGCGCGGGGAAAGCCGAAATCCGGAAGTATCTTTATGGAGTAGCTTTTCAGGCCGGCCTCCCCAGTGTATGGTGCGAATTTTTTCTTTACGAAACCAGATAATGCAGTGATCCATCTCGCCTGACAAGGCGCTCGCCAATATGCCTGAGGCTATTTCGGCATAAAAACGAGCCGGTGCAAAGTGTTGTGCAAGATGATCACAATAAAAATATCCGCCAGGCTGGGTTTGACTTAGCCAGTCAAAAAGTTCATTGATCTCGTGAGGCTTGGGCACAGCCCCTTGTGTATAGCGTATGCCTTCAACCACCATAATGAGTCCCGTGGCCTCCAGCAATGTCATCAGTTCGGACAACAGCGGTCTGAAGACAATCTCATCATCTGAAACGTTGCTGCTTATCAATACATCGCCAATGATGTGGCTGGTTCCAATGCTAAGTTCGCGTCGTTCATGCATTTCTAGTGCCATGAGCTTGATCGAGATGGTCTGGCTGATGAAAATGCAGATTTCCTGCAAGGCGTTGGATACGTGTTTGGCCAGACTGTGATGGCACACAATCAAGCCCCAGAGTCGCCCGTTTTGCATCAGCGATATTGACATGGAAGCGCGCACATTCATGTTGCGTAAATATTCAATGTGTACCGGTGACAAACTGCGAAGCGAAGAATAGGTCAGATCAAGCGGTTGCCCGGTCGTCGGATTGATAGGGGGTGTCAGCGGCGAAGGCGCAGCGCATGTGTCTGCAATTTGCCGTATTAAATTTTGCGTGTAAAGTCGCCGTGCCTGGGGTGGAATGTCGCTGGCTGGAAACCGCGTCCCCAGGTAGGTGTGCTCGTTTGTGATTTGGCTTTCGGCAATGACTTCACCATCCCAGTTGGGATCAAAACGATAGACCATAACCCGATCAAATTGGGTCGCGTCTTGAATAAGTTCGGTGATACGTTGAAAGTAACGGTAGATATCTACTTCTGTGTTGAGGGGAAGCAGGGCGCGTTGCAATGGTAAAATTTGCTTGGATAACGACGCTTCCTGATCATCTGTCTGTGTTAACTCAACAACGAACAACGCGGTCGAGGTGAATACACGAGCTTGTAATGGTCGTATATGTTGCTGATAAACCGTGGAAATATCCCCCGTGGGGAAAAATTGGGGCGTAATGGCGTTGATTAGTTGTTCAATCTGGTTGGCTCCCGATTCGCCGATCAACTCGGCAAGCGGTTTGCCTACCGAAAAACCGTCGGGTATGTCTATAAAATCCGCCAGATTTTGACTGAGCTGCAGAATAATGCGTGAGCTATCCGCACTTAGTACCATGATCGCACCATGTGCCTGGATGCTGCCAATCTGGTGTATCGGTTCAGCTTCGCATTGCTTTAGTGCCTGCGTTAATTCATCTTGATTGTAATGGCTCATGATCTGCTAATAATCTGTTCGTGCGGAAATCAACTTCGTTCGAGGCTAAGTCTGTTTTTCGGGAGTCTGTGCAACAAGGCGATTGATCCAACACCTGTTTAAATAACTGAAAGGTTTGAACGGCGGCTTGCTTCGCTTGAGTATATTGCGACTTGTTTTCAGAAGCCGTGGCGACATAGTTCAAAAAGTTTTGCCACATAAATAAAGTCTGCTCTCCATAGCCATTGAAGAAACGCGCGCCTTGTGCAAAAGTTAAACCAAAATTCTTCATTAAACTGCGAGAAATGACTTGCCCGCCCAATGTTGAGCCTTCAATGGTGTACAACACGCCGATCAGTTGATCCGTATTTGTAATTGCAGGGAAGTTCAGTGATGCGAATAAAGAGGAGCGGGGAGGCGGGACGGGAACGCCGAGATAGTCCAAATCGCTAATTAGCCAGGGAAGTTTGTTGCGAGCAGCGTAATCAAACTCACCGGTTTGTCTATCCAAAAAGTTGTTGATCTGCTGTTCCAATCCCTGATAAATATAAAAATACGCGGTCAGCAGGCGAGGATAGTTTTCCAGTGGATAATCCGCTTGCGTTAATCCGGCTAACAAGAAATGTCGATTAAGAAGCACATGATGTGTATGAGTCGCCTGTTTTAATTGAGCGTGCAATTTTTCGCCCTCCGGGTTGGTTCTCATCCAGAAATGTAACGGTGTCTCACGGTGTTTCAAAATAGGCGGCCAGTATAGCTCATCTTTATCTGAGCCGCTTTAGGAAAAATCTTAAAAATGATGACTTGTCATATATCAATACCTGCACTGAACCTGTATATTACAAATTGTTTTTAAAGCAACAGTGTTAAGTCAGGGGTGGTGATCATGGTTGAAAATAGGTAACTGCTCGCCCCTGTAAAAATATTTCAAAAAGTGCTTGACAGGTTTTTGGGTGAAAAAAGCATCCGATTTGTTAGTCACGTACATTCATTCGCTACAATGGGGTTAAAACGGCGCGCAGCGATTGCCAATCAATCGAT
>CAIOSY010000147.1 GCA_903861075.1 uncultured Nitrosomonadales bacterium | reverse complement strand
TGATCTCGTCCACTGCCGTGGGTAGCTGTGCATGGATGTCGAGATGGTCAAAAATATCCAGTTTTTCGGTGCCCATAAAACGCCCGCATTGTATCCAGGCATCCGCAAAATGCACGCTGCGTTGTTTACCAAACAGCAGCACCGCGCCTTTGGTGGGTACTCGTCGCCCCTGATAATCGGTAAGCAAACGCAAGGTGAGCAAGCTTTGCTCATCCAAACGTCGATCATGACCAAACAAAACTTGTGCAGCGGCTAAATCCAGATCATCGATAGACAGCTCCGGCATCGGCAAAGCATCAAAGGCCACACCGTCAACCGAACGCTGCAACTCGGCAATCAGTTCACGATCTGCCTGGCGATTGGTAGAACCCAAGCGCACATAAACGCCCAACTCAGACCCTTTTGCCTTAAGCCAATGCGGGCGTGAATTGCTGAGATAGACCTCAACCACCAATAAGGTTTTGCCTTCAACCGTGACCATTTCGACGTTAGGCACCAATCGCGGTGAAATGGCATCCGCGATTAAATTGCAAAGTCGCTCTTCTTCGGTCAACGGATCATCAACGCCGATAAGTTGATAATCATCCGTGACGCCAATGACTAAACGCCCGCCTGCGGTATTGGCAAATGCAACCAAGGTTTTTAACAACGGTTTAGGCGAGGATAAATCTCGCTTAAATTCTAAAGTCTTGCCTTCAGGCTGTTGTAGCAGGGTTTCTAGGATGAAGGACATGGTTTAGACGAGTGCCGCTTTAAACGAAGCTTGTTTTTCGGCTTCAGAATTACCATCAACCAATCGAACATAAGCGCCTTTGTATTCTGGATGATGTGCGTTTTCCAAAACAAAGGCCGTTGTCGAAACCACTTCACCGCCAATACTATCAAAGGCTCTCGCGCCCAAATGTGCCATGGAAATAATCGTGTGTTTATCAAGAATACTATTGCGCAGCTTTTCGTAAGAAGATAAAAACATCCAGCTCTGCATGGTAATCATGGCAACAGCTCCTTTTTTAACAGCCAGTTCCAAATTGCGCTCGATAAACATGGCAAACAAATCCAACTTACTATCAGGATAATTATCTTTTACCCAAGCGCCCATGCGCCCGTTCATGCCTTTGCCACCCATATACGGGGGGTTGGCAATCACTACCTGATATTTTGAACTGAGATAATCGGCTTGTTTTAATGCCTGTTTTATATTGCTCAGTGTTTCGTAGTATTCAAAAGTGGGGCTTTGGACGGATTGATCATAATTGTGTAGCGCTTCGAGGACTGCTTGCACTTCGCTTGATGTCAGTCTTGGCCGCAGCAACGAGCCAAAATTATCAGCCTCGCTAAAAAGCGTTAAATCATGAATCAGTGCAGAGCGATCAACTCCGGTCTTAATTAATTCATCAATAATTTGTGTCCATTCGTGTTCATTCGTGGTTCGCTGCTTCAAATTTCATATACAAACATATTCATTTGATAATTCGCTCTCCGTTGATAGGTAAGTCAACCTGCAACTGGAGTCCTGGTTGAGCAGTTTCA
>CAIOSY010000146.1 GCA_903861075.1 uncultured Nitrosomonadales bacterium | reverse complement strand
GACAATGCCGATCAGGGACTGGAAAGCGGCGCTAAATCGCTTTACTATCCAGTTTGAAGACCGGATGCCGCAACATTAATGAATTCCGTTTACACAAAATCCAAGACACCCCCGATCTTGCGGGGTTTTAATCAAATTCTGCATCATGATGGTTTCACTTTATGCCAGCGACAGGGCCTGCTAAGCTCAGCCATTCTTTTTCACAGTTTGGATACTCCTGGTTACATGACTCAGCCCATTTTTTGAAGGATGTATTTTTGAATTTATTGTTTATATACGCCTGATCCTCGCCGGGTAACTCAATTTTTATGATCTCATATTTCTTTCCCTTGCAAGCGTCTTTAGCCATTATGCAGTCTTCAGTTTCTTTACGAAGTTTTTGCGAGTATTGCCAGATATTATCAATATGTTTATCAAAGGCGGCTTGCAGAATTTCCTGTTGTTTATCACTCAAGAGGTTCCATTTCGATAACCAAATAGCGTAAGCATTAATTCCGTTATTGAAGGCGATGGGAAGGTAATATTTTGTAAACTCAAGCCAGCCAGCAGCAGAGGCCGACGTTGCACTGGATATGGCGCAATCCACAATATGATTTTGCAAAGCATTTTTGGTTTCATCAAAGGAGATAACAGCAGGAATTGCGCCCAGAGAAGTAACAAACTGAGCCATTGCTGCACTGGAAACACGAATTTTTATCTTTTTAAAGTCGGACAGTCTGCTTATTTCTTTGCTGCAAAATAGCACTTGCGGGCCGAATGACCAGAAACCCAAAAGTTTTACATGAAATTTTTCTTGAAGGTGTTTATCGACTACCGGAAGATAAGCATAGGCTAATGTGCGTGCTTTTGCAAAATCGAGATTCAAACCAACTAAATCAAGACCCTCCAAGGTTATTTCATGTTGTGTATTTTGAATTAAACGTAGCGATACCAAATCGAATACACCATCTTTCATCATATACAGTTCGTAGGTATCTTCAAATCCCAGTTTGTCGAGCGTTTTGAAGTCCACCTCGATGGGTATGCCCGTATTCTTTTGGAGTGTAGCGAAAAAAGGTTGCTCAAGCTGACTTGCAATTAATCCGGTTGAGCTTGGTTGACCAACCACCTTTATTTTAACAACCGATAGCATTTGCCATGCCGTGACAAAGCCGATAAAAATTACAATAGCCGCAATAATTCTCTTCATTATTTATGATATCTAAGTATCTTATGCGTTAAATCTTCCGCCGTCTTGAGCAGAAATACTGATGAGCAGCCAACCTGCCGCATTTACGACTTTAGACTGGTGCTTGTATCAGATTCGCTGTTATGCAGGTGACTGCCCGACCAAAATCCAAAATAAGTAATTTTTATATTCAGAATCAGCGGTAATATAGCATGAATCGTAACTACTCGCCCCCAATTTCCCCGGCCAAAGCCATTTGGATGGCGATCATGGGATTCACGCCTTTATACGCCATGGTTGGCAAGTAGCTGGTGATGCGGCAAAAGGCGTGCGCATAGATCTCTGAGCGGAAGCAGCCGGACACTTTTTGCTTGACATTGCTCATTCTCAAATCACGCCCCCGCGACTATTGGTAAACGGTACCAGCGGGTCTTTGGCGAAGAGCAAGACGGAGACCTGATGTTTTTGTAGTCGCTCCAGTAAATTGTGCGCATCTGATTTGGCTATTTTGCCACGCTTTCCCTCCGGCTTGTCGGGTATAGCCGGCACTTCTTGCCCTCCCAGCGCCAGGATTTTTTGATAGCATTTTTGCAATCGTGCATATTCGATGTCGCTCAGGCATTTTTTCGGGCAATCAGACACGCGCTTGCAGGCGCCTTGTAGCAGGCATTTCATTCGGCGCGCCCATCGGTACTGATGCGCATCCACTATAAAAGTGAGTTCGCGCAACAGGTGCGAGCCGCACAAGCCATGATCGCACTGCTCGTAACTGAAATAGGAAGCCCAACAATCGTGAATGATCGTGCCCCGGTATTGCGGGATGATGTTGTTTTCTTCCATGGCTATTTTGCCACGCTTTCTGTGCAATTTTTTCAGGGTGATGCCACCCGCCGAACAAACATGAGTCCAGTGATTTTTCTTGTCAAACCGACTATTATTTTGGATTTGCAACATTGGTAAAATTAAGCCCGCTGTTTGTCATGACCCTCTGCTTTCAGGCAGACAATTCTCAATCTCGTCCATCCGCTGCCGAGACCTAGCGAATCGTGACCATGCAATATCATCCCGCCGACGACGCGCTGATGCAGTTCCTGCAATCGCTATAACTATGTATAGTTCGCTACTGTGCATCGGTGCCATAACCGGATGATCAAGGTGTGAGATTTTCAGCAAGAAAGCCGTCATTCGCATTCGTTGCGTATGACTATGTGTCACAACCGAAATGTTGCTCTTTTGATTGATCGAGCGCACTGCTAAGCAATAAATTATTCGAG
>CAIOSY010000145.1 GCA_903861075.1 uncultured Nitrosomonadales bacterium | reverse complement strand
TTAACCGGAGATTCCATGCGAAAAAAACAAAAAACTTGACCCAACGTGAACACCTGAGTTAAAAACCAACTACCAGCACAACACGCCGTTCAGGCGTTCACGTTCGAGCAGAATCACTGTTCACGTTCAACAGAATAGGCAATCAGCGAGAAAAGCATTGAAACTCTAAGTCGCTTCACTACAGGCGAACCTGTAAAAGTTGATGATTTAATGGGGGATACGCAGCCTTATTCAAATCTTTCAGATCTAAAAAGAAGCTTTGTGGGGGCTGATGGCACTCACCTGCTATAGCACCTCTTCGAAATCATGCCAGAAAACGGTCACTCATGGTCAATTGTGTCGAGGCAACGCGACTGACCGGTTAGGCCGAAAACCAGAAATGTTCGAAGATAAAAACGGCGACTAGCCTCCAAAGCCCAGTCGCCGTTTTATTTTTTATAGTTCGGTCAAAAACTACCGCCATTCAAGACTTTATTGTTCTGTTCAAGACTTTATTGTCACGAAACAACAAACATAACTACCAACCTGATTCCCGCTCTGGTGTAGCACTGATTTTATGAATACTCAAGTCCGCGCCATTAAATTCATCCTCAGCATCTAGGCGTATACCCACCAATTTTTTGATGACACCGTATACCAGATAACCGCCTGCAAAAGCGATGGCAATACCGAGTAAAGTTCCTATAAGTTGGGAGACAAAACTTACACCACCCATGCCGCCAAAAAGCTTAAGACCAAAAATACCCGCGGCAATTCCGCCCCAGGCACCACATAACCCGTGTAATGGCCAGACACCAAGAACATCATCAATTTTCCAACGATTCTGTGTCAGGGTAAACATAAACACAAATAAACCACCCGCCACGCCACCTACCAAAAGTGCGCCAATAGGGTGCATTAAATCAGATCCCGCACAGACAGCGACCAGGCCTGCCAATGGGCCGTTATGTACAAAACCCGGATCGTTCTTACCTACCCATAAAGCCGTTAAAGTACCTCCCACCATAGCCATTAACGAATTCACAGCGACCAGGCCGCTGATATTAGAGATTGTTTGTGCTGACATTACGTTAAAACCGAACCAACCCACGGTTAATATCCAGGCACCCAGTGCTAAAAAAGGAATACTCGAAGGAGGATGAGCAGAAATTCGACCTTCCTTGTTATAGCGGCCACGCCTTGCCCCCAACAATAAAACAGCCGCCAAACCAATCCAGCCACCAACCGCATGAACCACGACCGAGCCTGCAAAATCATGAAATTCAGCACCAAATGTAGCCTGCAACCATTGTTGAAATCCAAAACGGTGATTCCAGACGATGCCTTCAAAAAAAGGATATACGAAACCAACGAGCATAAAGGTTGCAGCCATTTGCGGATTAAATTTAGCGCGCTCAGCAATGCCGCCGGAGACGATTGCAGGTATGGCGGCCGCAAAGGTCAATAAGAAGAAAAATTTAACCAATTCATAGCCACTTTTTTGTGCGAGCTGCTCGGCACCTGTAAAAAAATTGACTCCGTAGGCGATAACATATCCTATAAAAAAATAAGCCAGCGTTGACACTGCAAAATCTGTCAATATTTTAACAAGGGCATTGACCTGATTCTTTTTACGTACGGTGCCCAACTCCAGAAAAGCAAACCCTGCATGCATCGCTAAAACCATGATCGCGCCTAGCAGAATAAAAAGTGCATCATTATTTATTTTTAAGTTTTCCATACCATTCCTATAACAAAGCTTACAAAAAATATGAGTTTAAACCGCAAAATCCATAGCAATTTATAATCGGTTGATTCTACAAAGAGTATGGGATTTCAATGATCAATATGCAGAAATGAAACGCTACCAGCCTTTGAGATATTTATCGAGATAAAGCAAGCCCAACATGGTTTTACTATCATTGATTTTACCTTGACGCACCCAATCTAACGCATCCGCGAGGGAGAGTTCAAAAACCTCAAGAAACTCACCTGCATCCAATAATTGTTCCTGCTTAATCAACCCGCTGGCGAAATAATATTCAATACGCTCATCAGCATAACCAATACATGGCCATGTCGTCGTCAAGTGCACCCAATTATTTGCAATGTAGCCCGTTTCTTCTAGCAATTCACGCTGACCGGTAATCAACGTATTTTCACCACAATCTATTTTTCCAGCAGGAATTTCAAAAAACTCACGACGAGGAGCATAGCGATATTGTCGCTCCATAATCAAATTACCATTGTCCAGCAAGGCAAGTACCGCAACAGCTCCGGGATGGTTAATATACTCACGAACACTGGCAGAACCATCAGGTAAACGAACGGTGTCACACCGCACATGTAACAAGCATCCGTCATAGACAGACGCGGTCTCCATACAGCATTCCTGCAAGTCCATTTAACACCCCCTAAAAAAATACTCCCGCACGAAGCGGGAGCTGGATTACGACAAATAAATTTTAATGTAGTAACAAGGACTGCTGAACAGAAACGGCGCAAATCGACATTAATGTCCCTGGCATCAGCCCCAGAAACAGCACACCTAAACCATTGATAGAGATTAGCAAACCGGTATCAGAACCAACCAAAATCGGCGTATGGCTTTCTGGCGTATCGAAATACATCAATTTAATAATACGAAGGTAATAAAATGCACCAATTAACGAGAACATAACCGCGACTATCGCCAGCCAGGTATGACCCGTTTGAATAATCGAGTTAAGCACAGAAAACTTAGCATAGAAACCGACTGTAGGTGGAATCCCTGCCATAGACAACATGAGCAACATCATCATAAATGCTAACCATGGACTGCGTTGATTCAGCCCCTTGAAGTCATTCAAGGTATCCGCTTCGAATCCGGCACGGGATAGCAGCATAATCATACCGAAAGCACCGAGCGACATCATCATGTAAACAACGGTATAAAACATTGCTGAACCGTAACCCTCAATCCCACCGCTAATAAATCCTAACAGCATAAAACCCATATGCGTTATGGTTGAGTATGCCAGCATGCGTTTAAGATTAGTTTGCGCAATCGCAGACAAATTCCCAATAGCCATCGATGCAATCGCCAGTACGATCAGCATACCCGACCAATCATGTTCAAGCGATTGCAAACCTTCAACCAGAATACGAGTGGTGAAGGCAAACGCGGCCAGTTTAGGAACAGAACCAATCAGCATCGTCACAGCCGTGGGCGCACCGTGATAAACATCGGGTACCCACATATGAAACGGGACAACCCCGAGTTTAAAAGCCAGACCGGCAAGAATAAACACAAGACCAAAAGCTAACAATGACTTGTTCGGAACCCCTTGCATAATCGCATTGGAAATAGCACCCAACTCTAAACTACCCGTCGCGCCGTACAACATAGACATACCGTACAGTAACAAACCTGAAGCCAAAGCCCCCAAGACAAAGTATTTCATAGCCGCTTCAGTTGCAATGGCAGAATCACGCTGCAAAGCAACCATCGCATAGAGACTCAGTGATAGTAATTCCAAACCTAAATAGAGGGTTAAAAAGTGATTAGCTGAAATCATCACATTCATACCCAGCAATGCGAACAAGGCTAAAACCATAAACTCACCGGTGAATAATCCGCGCAACTTCAAGTATTGACGTGAATAAATCAACACCATAGACATACCGAGATAGCTGATTATTTTAAGCACATCGGACATTAAATCATCAACATACATATTGTTGAAGGCATAAACCACATTATTCTCATGCGTTCCTACAGTAATAATGGAACAACCGAGCAATGTAAGTTGTACCAACGCATAAGTAATGAATTTGCTGTGTTTGGCCAGAATGACGTCCACGATCAAAATCAAACAGGTCATTGCCAGCAAGAAAATTTCCGCAGCAGCAGGGATTATATTAGCCATCAAATTCATATTAACCTCAAAATCAGTCTTTAGATGTTAGTCGTTAGTTGCAAGTTTGACCCATGCATCTTGTAGCATTACTGCAGGAACAATCGGCAGTCGCATTACAACGGCAATTTGGAATGCGCAACATGAAGCAGCAGATCATTTACTGAAACATGCATGATATCAGCCAGAGGCAGGGGATATAAACCCATGACCAACACAGCTACTGCCAGGATAGTCATGATCAAAATTTCACGAGCATTAATATCCGTCAATTCCGCGACATGATGATTCGTGACCGTTCCAAAAATAACCCGTTTATACATCCATAAAGTATAAGCCGCACCAAATATCAACGTACTTGCCGCTGCGAAAGCATACCAAAAGTTAATCTTGATAGCGCCCATAACAACCATAAACTCACCAACAAATGCACTCGTGCCGGGCAGACCACTGTTAGCCATCGCAAACAACATAAAGAAGGCGGCAAATACAGGCATTTTGTTTGCTACGCCACCGTAATCCGCAATTTGCCTAGAATGAACGCGATCATACAAAACCCCGATACATAAGAACAAAGCACCGGCAACAAAACCGTGCGAAAGCATTTGTAGCAACGCACCTTCCATGCCATAGGCATTGAAGATAAATAAACCCAAGGTGACAAAGCCCATATGAGAAATAGACGAATAGGCTACCAGTTTTTTCATATCGGACTGCATCAGTGCTACCAAACCAATATAAACAACCGCAATCAAAGACAGAGCGATCATTATTCCCGCTAATTTATGACTGGCATCCGGGGTAATTGGCATAGAAAAACGCAGGAAGCCATAAGCACCAACTTTAAGCATAATGGCTGCCAGCACAACTGAACCACCGGTCGGGGCCTCAACGTGCGCATCAGGCAACCAGGTGTGGACTGGAAACATCGGCACTTTGACGGCGAAAGCGAAAAAGAAGGCGATGAAGATGAGTATCTGAGCCGTCATCGGAATAGCAACTTGATGGAAGTCCAGAATGGAAAAACTGCCACCCGTCAAATTGTACAAGTAAATCAAGGCCACCAGCATCAGCAAGGAACCGAGCAAGGTATACAAGAAGAACTTCATCGTTGCATAAATACGATTAGGACCACCCCAAACACCGATGATAATGAACATCGGAATTAGCATTGCTTCCCAAAAAACGTAAAATAAAATGGAATCAAGCGCGGCAAAAACACCGTTTACTATGCCAGACATAACCAGAAAAGCGGCCATATACTGAGAAACGCGCTTTTCAATGACTTTCCAACCCGCCATAACTACAATTACGGTGAAAAAGCTATTGAGCAGAATGAACAGCATTGAAATACCATCTACGCCTAAATGATAGTGGATATTAAAACGCGTAATCCAATCGTGAAGCTCAACAAACTGCATTGCACTGGTGCTGGCATCAAAACCGGTATAGAGCGGCACCGTTACAAGGAAGCCTAAAATACTACCAACCAAAGCTAAAACACGCGCCAGAGGCGCATTTTTATCATCGCCAGTTGCCAGTACCAGAATACCGAAAACAATCGGCAACCAGATCGTCACACTAATAACAGGTAATCCAAAAATCATGCTGTGTATCCTTTAATCATGAAGCAGAAAGGTGCAATTAGACAGTGGTAAAGTGGTGAATACAACTCAGCACTTACCACTTACCACTCACTACGATTAAAACCAGTTTCGTATCGTCAACAAAATAAACACACCTACAATCATGGTAAATGCGTAATGATAGATATAGCCTGATTGCAATTTCCTCACTACACCTGACAACCTACCCACCAAACCCGCTGTACCATTTACCATTAAGCCATCAATCATGATTTTATCGCCAAACTTACCCAGAAAGCTACTTAAACCGCGTGCGCCTCCAGCATAAAACCAGTCATTAAATCGATCAAAATAATATTTGTTCTCAAGCAAGGTATAAATCCACTGAAAACGTTTCTGTATCGCAGCTGGAATATCCGGACGCTTGAGGTAAAAATAGGCTGAACTGGCAACACCGGCAATCGCCAACCATAGCGGCAAGCTGGTTAATGAATGCAAGGCCATGGCAAATGCACCGTGAAATTCCTCGTGCAACTCAGTCATCACTTCATGATTTTCACCAATATAAATGGCATCCTTGAAATAGCCGCCAAACAACATAGGTTCGATAGCGATATAACCAATGATAACAGACGGTATCGCAAGCAACACCAGCGGCAGCCAGACGACCCAAGGCGTTTCGTGAGGTTTTTGACCGGGTGCTAAGCCATGATGTTCATGTGCCGCATCATCATGCGCGTCGTGATGATCGTCATGCGTGGAATCCGTATGAACCGTTGGGACATGGGCTGACTCTGCATGAGCCTGTCCAAATCGTTCCTTGCCGTGAAACACCAGGAAATACATACGGAACGAATAGAAAGCAGTAACAAAGACCCCCGCAACAACTGCAAAATAAGCAAAACCGGAACCTGCCAGATGCGACATCCCTACCGCTTCGATGATGCTGTCTTTCGAATAGAAGCCTGAGAAGAACGGCGTGCCAATCAGAGCCAGCGAACCGATCAAGGACGTGATCCAGGTAATCGGCATATATTTACGCAGACCGCCCATATTACGGATGTCCTGATCGTGGTGCATACCGATAATAACGCTACCGGCACCTAAGAACAACAGCGCTTTGAAGAACGCATGGGTCATCAGATGGAAGATCGCCACAGGGTAGGCCGATGCGCCCAGCGCGACGGTCATATACCCCAGTTGAGACAAGGTAGAGTAGGCAATCACACGCTTGATGTCGTTCTGGATAATTCCCAAGAATCCCATAAACAGGGCGGTTATCGAGCCGATAATCATCACAAATGACAGCGCAGTATCGGATAATTCAAACATCGGTGACATACGCGCCACCATGAAGATACCGGCGGTTACCATCGTCGCTGCATGAATCAAAGCGGAGATTGGTGTTGGGCCTTCCATCGAATCCGGCAACCAGACATGTAATGGAAACTGAGCCGACTTACCCATAGCACCGACAAACAGCAGGATACAGATCGCGGTCAGCAAATTCACGGACATACCGGCAATCGGTGCCATGTCATTTGCATGGCTTTGAACATTGGCAAAAACGGCTGCGTAGTCCAAGGTACCAAAAACCATAAGAACCAGACCAATACCGAGCAAAAAGCCAAAATCGCCGACACGATTAACCAAGAAGGCTTTCAAGTTGGCATAGATAGCTGTTGGTCGTGTGTACCAGAAACCAATTAGCAAATAAGAAACCAGACCGACTGCCTCCCAGCCAAAGAACAACTGCATAAAGTTGTTAGACATCACCAACATTAGCATTGAGAAAGTAAACAGCGAAATATAGCTAAAGAAGCGTTGGTAACCTGCATCTTCAGACATATACCCTATTGTATAGATATGCACCATTAAAGAGACGCTGGTAACGACCAACATCATCGTGACAGTTAAGCGGTCGATCAAAAAACCTACATGAAAACTGGTATCCCCCGATGTAAGCCAGGTATAGACGGGGCCATTAAAAGTGTGCCCTGCCAATACATCCTGAAATATCTGCACGGATGAGAACAAAGCCACACCAACCATCGCAATGGTAATGCGGTGCGTCATTGCCCGGCCTAGCAGTTTACCGAACAGACCCGCCATGATCGCACCAAATAAAGGGGCGAGTGGCACTAAAAGATAATAGGTTTGGATATCCATTACATCAGCCTTTCAAGCTACCAAGATCATCAACATTGATGGTGCGCAAATTACGGAATAATACAACCAGAATGGCCAGGCCGATTGCAGCTTCGGCAGCTGCCACGGTTAATATAAAGAATACAAATATTTGCCCTGCTGTATCACCAGAATAGTGAGAAAAAGCGACAAAGTTAGTATTCACCGCCAGCAGCATTAGCTCGATAGACATCAACAAAATGATGACATTTTTCCTGTTAAGAAAAATACCAACTACGCTGATGGCAAACAGCACTGCGCTAAATACCAGATAATGAGAAAGGGTTACCATATTCTAATTTTCGCTCCCTAGATTTAATTGGTGAGTGGCAAGCGGCAAGTGGTAAGTGGAACCGGCCACCCCCTACTTTCCACTCCCCGACTCTCTACTATCTACTAATGACTTACTGTTTTGGTTCAGATTTCATACTCAGAATACGCAAACGATCCGCTTTCTTAACTTTGACCTGTTCGGCAATATTTTGAGATTTAACACCTGCACGACGACGCAAAGTCAATGCAATGGCAGCTACCATGGCGACCAACAATATCACAGCCGCGATTTCAAAAGGATAAACGTATTGTGTATATATTAGACGACCCAATTCCTTCGTATTACTATAGTCAGCGCCATGAACAACCGCAATCGTTGCATCTGCGGTTTGTCGTGAGCCTAATACCCAAATCATTTCAAAAACCATGAGACCGGCTAAAGCGGCGCCAAAAGGAAACCACCGCCAAAATCCTTCACGCAACTGCACCAGATTAATATCCAGCATCATGACCACAAACAAGAACAGCACCATGACTGCACCCACATAAACCAATACCAGCGCAATCGCCAGGAACTCGGCTTCCAGTAGCATCCATATTCCAGCACCGCTACAAAATGCCAAAACAAGGCAAAGCGCTGCATGAACAGGGTTACGAGCCACAATAACACCTGTACTTGCTATAACGGTAATTGCGGCAAACAGATAAAAAACCACATCAAAAAAACTCATGAATTCACTCCCTAATGGCTGTTAGCGGCAAGTGGATAGCGGAGATAGAACCCCGACTGCCCAGTCCCTACTCCCTACTATCTGTACTTCGCGTCTGCTGCACGGTCTTTGGCAATTTGCGCCTCATGCTTTGCCCCTACTGCCAGCAGCATGGGTTTTGTATAATATAAATCCTCGCGACTCTCACCGTGATATTCAAAAACGCGCGTTTCGACAATGGCATCAACAGGGCAGGATTCTTCACAAAAACCACAAAAAATACACTTTGTTAAATCAATGTCATATTGAGTAGTACGTCGCGTACCATCATCTCGTTCAGCAACCTCAATTTTAATCGCCAATGCGGGACATACCGCTTCACACAATTTACATCCAATACACCGCTCTTCGCCATTGGCATAACGACGCTGTGCATGCAAACCCCGAAAACGAAAGCTCTGAGGCGTTTTCTCTTCCGGGAATTGCACAGTAATTTTGCGAGCGAACATATAACGTCCGGTTAGCGCCATTCCTTTGAGTAACTCAATAAGCAGAAACGTCTTAAAAAATTCTTTAATCTTATCCATTATATATCCTCGTGTGAGCGTGATTATTCACGTTCCTACCACAACCAATAGGAGGTTTGCATCCATGCACCCACTACCACGACCCAGATTATTGATACCGGGATAAACACTTTCCAGCCAAGTCGCATTAACTGGTCATAACGGTAACGCGGGAAGGTGGCGCGAAACCATAAAAACAGGAATAAAACGAATGCGACCTTTGCAAACATCCAAAGTATGCTGTCTGGCAGGAATGATACAGGGGACAACCAGCCTCCCAGGAACATGATAGAGGTCAGAAAACCGATCAAAATCATGTTGGCATATTCTCCCAGAAAGAATAATGCAAACGCCATACCAGAATACTCGACATGGAATCCGGCAACAATCTCAGATTCACCTTCAGCCACGTCAAAGGGGGCACGATTGGTTTCAGCAACACCTGAAATAAGGTACACAACAAACATTGGGAATAGGGGAATAAAGTACCAGTTAAGCATACCGTAATGACCTTGCTGACCCTTAACGATCTCCCCCAGATTTAGACTTTGCGCAGCCATCAAGACCGTGACCAGTGCGAAGCCCATTGCAATTTCATAAGACACAATTTGCGCTGCAGAGCGCAGACAGCCCAAAAATGCATACTTGGAGTTAGATGCCCAACCCGCAATAATGACACCATAAACACCCACCGAGGTCATCGCCAAAATATAAAGCAGACCTGCATTGGCATTGGACAAAACCAATTCTGCATTAAAAGGAACAACGGCCCACGCTGCCAGTGCCGGCATTAACGTCAAAACGGGCGCAACCACGAAAAGAAACTTATTGGATCCACTCGGGATAATAATTTCCTTCATGAACAACTTAAGTCCATCCGCCAGAGGTTGCAGCAAACCGAAGTAACCGACTCGATTCGGACCAATGCGAATTTGCATCCAACCTATAACTTTACGCTCAGCAAGTGTCAGATAAGCGACTGCCCCCATCAAAGGCGCAATGATTAAGACAATTTTAAGTATCGTCCAGATGGGCAACCAGGCCGGCCCCAACAGGGTTTTAACGGGTTCTAGCCATTCCATCATGTACGCTCCACGTTTGAGCCAGCGACTTGGCGAGCATGTTCGGGCTGCTTAGTCGAATGGACAGTTGTTAATTCTATCGTTCCAAACATCGCACCTAGCATTGCTGTTTCAGCAATACCCGCTGCAAGGCGAACAGTTCCTGCTGCCAACTGCTCGCTCTGTCGAACACTTAATTCAACACAAGCACTTCCTTGAGTAACCTTAACTGCATCTCCAGGCTGCAGCCCCAGCTTGTGCATATCAACGCTTGTGATCATAACAAAAGGAGCGGCCGCATCATTGGTCTTTTGCAGTGCTGTCGCACGTCTGACGACAGCATCCGTAGCGTAAATCGGCACATCAGCTACGCGTTGCATACCCAAAACAGGCGTAACAGCTGAAAACTTCATCAAAGGCAAATGATTATCCAACCTTTCCGCTATAGATGATAAGTCTAATCCTTCATCACGCACCGACTCGCTTGAATCAAACTCAAATCCCGGCAAATCCAGCACGTTAGCCAAAACACGCAACACTTTCCAGGCAGGTCTAGCTTCGCCCAGGGGCTTCGTAGCGCCTTTAAAGCTTTGCGCGCGACCTTCTGTATTGATAAACGTGCCTGATGTTTCCGTAAAGGGTGCAATAGGCAACATTACATCGGCATAGTCGAGTCCTTGATGTTTAAAAGCACTCAAACAGACCACCATATCGGCCGATTTCATCGCACGCATAGCAAGTTGCGGATTATGCATATCCAACTCAGGCTCAACATTCAGCAACAGGTAAGCTTTACGCGGACTCTCTAGCATTGCTGTGGCATTTAAACCTGAATGCTTGCCAGAAAAAGGTACTGCACCGGCAAGATGAGCCCCTACACTATTAGCACCTTCACCGAAATAGCCGACTTTACCCGTGCTGAGTATCGCGATTTGTTCCGCTAAATAAGCCAGCCGAACAGCTTGTGGATGTTGCTGTGCAAAATTCCCCAGGAAGATACCAACTTGCTTTCCCGAGGCCAGATTTTTAGCAATATCAATCGCAACCCTACCCGTAGTGGTGCTCGCCACATCAACAGGAGCAACTACCTTTTTCTCTATCGCGAGTGCTTTTAAAATCTGCTCTAGCACACTAACCAACTGATCCGGCGCGACAATTTCCTTGTTCGCGACAGCCATTAACAATTCATCATCACTGCTATGAACAAAATTAAATTGAGCGCCGCTCTTAACCGCCTGACGAATCCGTTGTGCAATTAAAGGGTGGTCTTTACGTAAAAAACTGCCAATGACCAGAAAGCGGTCACACGAATTAAGGCTAGCTACTGACATACCAAGCCAGGGCGAGCCCGCTCTCATACCATCAGCACTAAAATCAGACTGACGTAAACGATAATCGACATTATCAGAACCGATTGCACGCATAAGTTTTTGCAACAAATAAAGCTCTTCAAAAGTGCTCGTCGGTGTCGCCAAAGCAGCAATTTGATTCGCTCCTGCGCTACGAGTAATCTGACTTAATCCATTGGCTACATATTCTAGCGCTGCCGGCCAGTCAACTTCGATCCACTTGTTATCTTGCTTAATCATCGGGCGTGTTAAACGCTCCGCAGAATTAAGACCTTCGTAGCTAAAGCGATCTTTGTCTGAAATCCAACATTCGTTAACCTGCTCATTTTCAACCGGCACCACACGTAAAACTTTGCTATCTTTTACATGCACGGCTAAATTTGAACCCAAACTATCGTGAGGACTAACTGATTTTCTCCGTGACAACTCCCAACTGCGAGCCGTGTAACGGAATGGCTTACTCGTTAGGGCGCCTACCGGGCACAGATCTATCATATTCCCGGATAATTCAGAATCGACAGAGCTATTCACAAAACTCATGATCTGTGAAAACTCGGAACGATTTGCCATGCCCAGTTCCATCACACCGGCAATTTCCTGACCAAATCTAACGCAGCGTGTGCATTGTATGCACCGACTCATTTCATTCGTAGAAATCAATTCACCGATTTGCTTAGGACTCACCACACGTTTTTCTTCTGTGTAACGAGAAGCACCGCCTCCATAGCCCATCGCAACATCCTGCAACTGACATTCACCTCCCTGGTCGCAGATAGGGCAATCCAGAGGATGGTTGATCAGCAGAAACTCCATCACCCCTTTTTGCGCCTTAGCGGCCATTTCGGAATGCGTATGAACTTTCATCCCCTCTGCAGCGGGAGTCGCGCAGGCCGGTAAAGGCTTAGGTGCTTTTTCAACCTCCACCAAACACATCCGGCAATTCGCTGAGATAGAAAGTTTTTTGTGGTAACAAAAATGAGGAATGTAAACCCCCGCTTTATGCGCCGCATCCATAACGGTCGAACCCTTTGCGGTTTCGACTAATTTGCCATCAATTTCAATGTTGATCATTGCGCACCTAACCCGTCAGCTACACCAAGCACCGCTTGTGTTCGATGTGATATTCAAATTCTGCTCTGAAATTCTTGAGCATGCCCTGTACTGGCCAGACGGCCGCTTCACCCAAGGCGCAAATAGTACGTCCTGCAATGTTGTCACCTATGCTTAACAACAAATCCAGATCTTCCGGACGACCTTGACCGTGCTCAATACGATGAACAATGCGATATAACCATCCAGTACCTTCCCGGCACGGTGTGCATTGACCACATGATTCTTCATGATAGAAATAAGACAAGCGTTCCAAAGCGCGAACCATACAAACAGTTTCATCCATGACGATGACCGCTCCGCTTCCCAAGCCGGAACCCGCCTTCTGTATCGAATCATAATCCATGGTCAAATCCATCATGATATGACCCGGCAAAATAGGCATGGATGAACCGCCAGGAATGACAGCTTTAAGTGTGTGCCCGTTGCGAACTCCCCCCGCCATCTCGAGCAGTTTAGCAAACGGTGTACCCATAGGCACTTCAAAGTTACCCGGATTATTGACATGCCCGGATACGGAAAACAGCTTAGTCCCACCGTTATTAGGCTTGCCTAAATCAAGGAACGCCTGCCCGCCATTATTGATAATATAGGGAATACTAGCGAAAGTTTCGGTATTATTGATCGTCGTTGGCTTGCCATACAGACCAAAACTGGCAGGAAAGGGTGGCTTGAATCGCGGCTGACCTTTCTTACCCTCTATGGACTCGAGCAATGCGGTTTCTTCACCGCAAATATATGCGCCATAGCCCAGATGATTATGCAAATCGAAACTAAATTCAGTCCCCAGTATCTTATCACCCAGAAAACCTGCGGCACGCGCTAATTCACACGCTTCTTCCATACGTTCGTATGCTTCAAAGATCTCGCCGTGAATGTAGTTATACCCCGTCTTGACATTCATGGTATAGGCAGCAATGGCCATACCTTCAATCAACAAATGCGGGTTATACAACATGATATCCCAGTCCTTACAGGTACCGGGTTCGCCCTCATCCGAATTACATACGATGTATTTATCACCCGCAAAGTTGCGCGGCATGAAACTCCATTTCAAACCTGTAGGGAATCCCGCACCGCCTCGCCCGCGCAAAGCTGACAATTTCACTTCGGCTATAATAGCTTCCGGGGACGTTTTTTCAGTCAGGATTTTTCGCAAAGCCTGATATCCACCGACTTTAAGATAATTCTCCAATGTCCACGGCTGGTCAAAATCCATCGTGGCTTGGGTCACCGGACCTCTCATGATTTATCCAATTCTGCCAAGATTTGGTCAATTTTATCGTGGGTCAATCGACCGCATAATTTTTTATTATTTATAGTGAGCACCGGTGCGTCCTTACAAGCCCCCATGCACTCCCCTTCACGCATACCATACTTACCGTCGGGCGTAACTTCGCCAAAACCAATACCCAACTTTGTTTTCAAATACGCGACAGTATCCTCTACACCACACAAGGTACACGACAAATTTGTACAAACTGTTAATGTCGTTTTACCCATAGGCTTCAAATTATACATATGATAGAAGGTCGCCACTTCATACACAGCCATCTGAGGCATACCCAGAAAACTCGCGACGTCACTCATATCTTCTGTTGAAATCCAGCCTTTCTCATCTTGCACAAATCGCAAAGCTGACATGACAGCGGACTGTTTTTGATCAACCGGATATTTCTTTAATTCACGATTGATTTGATCTTGTATATGTACGGATAACATTATCGGTCTATCTCTCCAAAAACTATATCCTGCGTACCAATGATCGTTACCACGTCAGCAATCATATGACCACGCACCATTTCATCCAATGCCGCCAGATGAGGGAAACCTGGCGCACGTATCTTCAGGCGATAAGGTTTATTAGCCCCATCAGAGACGAGGTAAATACCAAATTCACCTTTAGGATGTTCAACCGCCGCATAGGCCTCACCTTCAGGCACATGCATACCTTCAGTAAATAATTTGAAGTGATGAATCAGTTCTTCCATGTTCTGCTTCATGGATACTCTTCCGGGTGGCGCGTACTTGTGATTACTGGTCATCACAGGACCAGGATTTACACGCAACCAGTCGATGCACTGTTTAATAATACGGTTAGATTGACGCATCTCCTCGACTCGCACCAAATAGCGATCATAGGAATCACCATTGACACCCACAGGAATATCAAAATCGACCTTATCATACGCCGCATAAGGCTGCTTCTTACGCAAGTCCCACGCCACACCCGAGCCTCTTAACATAGGACCACTTAAACCCAAAGCCAGAGCACGTTCAGGGGTCACAATACCAATACCGACGGTACGTTGTTTCCAGATACGGTTATCCGTCAATAAGGTTTCGTATTCATCCACATAAGTAGGAAAACGACGCGTGAAATCTTCAAGAAAGTCGAGCAGGGAACCCTGACGATTTTCATTCATTTTCTTAACGGCAGCCGCATTATGAATTTTAGACGCTTCATACTGAGGCATACTGTCCGGCAAATCCCGGTAAACGCCACCGGGGCGATAATATGCTGCATGCATACGTGCGCCTGATACCGCCTCATAGGCATCCATCAGATCTTCACGCTCACGGAAACAATATAGAAACACCGTCATTGCACCGATGTCCAGACCATGCGCACCTAACCACATCAAGTGATTCAATATACGGGTAATTTCATCAAACATGACACGTATATACTGTGCGCGCAGAGGAACTTCAATACCGGCGAGCTTTTCTATCGCCTGAACATAAGCATGTTCATTGCACAACATAGAAACATAATCCAGCCTATCCATATAAGGAACAGACTGTAAAAATGTTTTGTTTTCGGCCAGCTTTTCGGTTCCACGATGCAACAAGCCAATATGGGGGTCGGCGCGAACAATAACTTCGCCATCCAACTCCAACACCAGACGCAGCACACCGTGTGCAGCAGGATGCTGCGGGCCAAAATTCATCGTGTAATTCTTGATTTCAGGCATGATTACCTCGCACGAGATAAATTTCTGCGAAGGACAACTTATAGAAACCAAGACCCGCAGGGAGGCCGCAGCTAAAATTCATCGTGTAATTTTTAATTTCGGGCATGAACAGGTCCTCAATTACAACCGTAGTTTTCTTCGCGCATGATGCGCGGGGTTACAACACGTGGCTCAACCGTAACCGGCTGATATACAACGCGCTGCTGCTCTGGATCATAGCGCATTTCTACATGGCCGGAGAGGGGAAAATCCTTGCGGAACGGATTACCGACAAAACCATAGTCGGTTAAAATTCGACGCAAATCAGGATGACCTGTAAAAATTATTCCGAACAGATCAAATGCTTCACGCTCAAACCAGTTTGCTCCGGGCCAAACCCCAACCACAGACGCCAGCACCGGAAAATCATCTTCGTCTGCAAATACTCTGACCCGCAGACGTCGATTATGTACAACGGATAACAATTGATAAACAACCGCAAAACGTTTATCTTGCCACTCGCCATCCTTGTAATCTGAATAATCCATCCCGGCCAAATCCGTCATTTGCGAAAATAACAATTGCTCGTTATCTCTCAAGGCGGTCAAAACTTCCAACATTATTGATGCTTTAACAACTATCGTTGTTTCACCCAAACGCTCTTGAATACTTACCAGCTGATCAGGATAAAGCGCTGTCAACAATTCTCGCAATGATTTTTTATCGGTTGTCATAAACTTAACCCTAGCGCGCGATTGTATTGGTACGTTTAATTTTATTCTGCAATTGAATCAGACCGAACAACAAAGCCTCAGCAGTCGGCGGGCATCCCGGCACATAAATATCAACAGGAACAATACGATCACAGCCTCGAACAACCGAATAGGAATAATGATAGTAGCCACCCCCATTCGCACACGAACCCATCGAAATAACCCAACGCGGCTCGGACATCTGATCGTAAACCTTACGCAATGCTGGCGCCATCTTATTGCAAAGCGTGCCAGCCACTATCATCACATCTGACTGCCGTGGACTTGGACGGAACACAATACCAAAGCGATCCAGATCGTACCGTGATGCGCCTGCCTGCATCATTTCAACCGCACAACATGCCAAACCAAATGTCATAGGCCAAAGAGAGCCTGTACGCGTGTAATTGATTATGGTGTCCAGCGTCGTCGTAACAACACCTTTTTCCAATATGCCTTCTATTCCCATTCCAAGGCTCCTTTCATCCATTCATAGACAAAGCCAACCACAAGTATGGCCAGAAAGATCATCATAGAAACATAACCGAACATACCCACTTCCTTAAGGACGATCGCCCAGGGAAAAAGAAAGGCAATTTCAAGATCAAACAGGATGAATAAAATAGCAACAAGGTAGTAGCGCACGTCAAATTTCATACGCGCATCTTCAAAGGCCTCAAAGCCACATTCATAAGGTGATAATTTTTTACTATCAGGACGATTCGGGGCGGCTAATTTACCCAGAACAATAGGAACGACACCAAAAGCTAAGCCGACACAGATAAACAATAGTACCGGAAAATAATTTTCCAACATTGAGCTTCCCCCCTATGTACGCGACACCGTAACAATCCGCTAGATTGATCCCGCATCGCTGTGTAATTGATTTCAGTCCGCTCTATCAACAAGCGTCGACTTTGATTTTTATTATTATATTTTTTACTTAATTTCCAAATCGGAAATATTTATAAACGTGTGTATAGGCAAATATTTTTAACTTATTATCTTTATTAGGTTTTTTATGTGGCTCGCAACTTCACACCCCGTTACCCCACTGCCCTCACCGTTACTGATACGAATTGTATCGCATGGCCGTACTTCGCGCTATATTTTTTGCACAAGTTATGATGCTTAATTACTTCGCAGCAGTAACACTGCGCAAATTTCAACTCTATTTGCAACGCGGGCTTAACATTTGTCTTTTATACCTCCATCTGACGGCTTTTCCACTTACCCGAATAGCCTCATTCAGATCAGATGCAACGATAACAATTATTTCCAGAATACTAACGATGTAAAAAAGCCCCTAGTATCAGGGGCTTAATTAACTACATTGGTGCGGATGGGGAGACTCGAACTCCCACGCCCTTACGGGCACAAGCACCTCAAGCTTGCGTGTCTACCAATTCCACCACAACCGCATTTCTACTACTTATTTCGGAATTTCACGAGACTTTGAAGTATCCTCAGGAACAGCAACTTTTGCCTTTATTGCAGTAACATCAACTCTATCCATCACACCCTGCTGCTGAGCCGGATGAGAATAAAGGTAAGTCAACGTTAAACTGGTCACAAAGAAAACAGAGGCGGCTATGGCCGTACTGCGGCTCAAAAAGTTAGCCGAACCCCCCGAGCCAAACAAACTTCCTGCGGAACCCGTACCAAACGCAGCGCCCATGTCAGCGCCCTTGCCGTGCTGAACCAACACCAAACCACACAATATTATTGCTGTTACCAGATGAAATACCCAAACAATTGTTTCCACTCAACACTCCAAACTGTTTACTGCGCAGCATTACAAATCGCCACAAAATCGTTGCTTACTAAAGAAGCGCCGCCAATCAAACCACCGTCAATATCCGGCATGCCAAACAGCTCAACCGCATTCGCGGCTTTGACACTACCACCGTAAAGAATACATAGATTATTTGCAACCATCTCATCTTGTTCCGATATTCGCCGGCGAATAAAGGCATGAACGGCTTGCGCCTGATCCGGACTTGCTGTTTTACCTGTACCGATCGCCCAGACTGGCTCGTAAGCAATCACTGAATTAGCCAATGCATGCGCACCAAAACGCGCCAGAATTGCATCAAGTTGCGTTGCCACAACCTGCTCAGTAATCCCGGATTCACGTTCTACCAGCGTCTCCCCTACACAAAAAATCGGCGTCAAACCCGCTTTTTGAGCCGCTTCAAATTTGGCAGCGGCAATCTCATTACTTTCATGAAACAGACCGCGCCGCTCGGAATGACCAATAATCACATAAGAACAAGCAAAATCCATCAACATACCGGGCGCCACCGCACCCGTAAAAGCACCTTCTTCTTGCGGACTCAAATTCTGAGCGCCCCAGGCAACATTACTACCTTGCAATAGCGATTGAACTTGCGCCAGATAAGGATAAGGGACGCAAACCGCATAATCTGCGTTTTTCAATTCTCGCACACCATCCAGCACACCCTGCAACAGCGCCTGGTTCGTTGCCAGCCTACCGTACATTTTCCAATTTCCCACAACTAGTTTACGTCGCATCGTGTTCAACCCAGTTAGCTTTTTAAAGTTTCGTAATCGTACCCGCGAACAGCCCCACGGTCAATGTAACATTCCAAAAAACATCAATAAATTGTTAGCTATTCTAATTGAACGGGTATTTCTTCACGTTTTGCAATTATTTGATTCCTATCATTCACATAAACCAACTGAGGATGAAAAGTTTCCAACTCCAATTCCGTGTACATAGCATAAGTGGCGATAATCAGTATATCGTCAGGATTTGCCTTGTGAGCTGCCGCACCATTGACCGATATAATGCCTGAGCCACGCAATGCCCGTATCGCATAAGTTGTAAAGCGCTCGCCATTCGTCACATTATAAATATCAATCTGCTGATACTCCTTAATATCGGCCGCCTCCAACAAATCATCGTCTATCGCGCACGAGCCTTCATAGTGCAACTCGGCGTGCGTAACGTGCACACGGTGCAACTTGGCTTTGAGCATGATTCTTTGCATAAGGAACTACCTCTCAAAAAAGGGAGCGAATTATATATCTGATGTGCATCCTACATCCATACAATTGCTAATTTTAAATTATTTTAAACTCCCAGAGCGTAAACTTATCAATTAAAAGTAAATTCCACATTATCCAGCAGTCTGGTGCCGCCTAATCTAGCCGCAGCCAAAATCACTCCCTCTTGCGTGTTATGAGTGACCGGTTGCAAATCCATCTGATTACATATTGACACGTAGTCTACCACCCACCCCCTGGCAGTTAGGTCGTCAACCGCCTGCGCTTCCAAGGCCTCAAAACACGACATCCCTTTGATCAATTCCCGTCGTATGTGCTGCAATGTCCGATACAAGAATGCCGATTCCCGCCTTTGAGCCTCATCTAAATATTGGTTCCGTGAACTAAGTGCCAGCCCGTCAGGAGCACGCACTGTCTCACCTCCGACAATTTCCACAGCTAAATTTAACTGCCCCGCCATCTGGCGAATAATATGCAACTGCTGGTAATCCTTCTTGCCAAACAAAGCCACCTGCGGACGCACAATATTCAGCAACTTCAATACTATGGTAGCCATACCTCGAAAATGCCCTGGTCGCGCCGCGCCACACAATTGATTCGCAATCGACGGAGGCTCAATAAACACGGCCTGCTGTACCGGATACATTTCACTGACAGCGGGTGAAAACACGACATCCACCAAGTCGTGAAGCTTGGCACAGTCCGCATCTAAAGTACGCGGATATTGATCGAAATCCTCATTTGGACCAAACTGCAAGGGATTTACAAAAATACTGGCAACCACACAGCCACCATATTCCCGTGCCTGGCGCATTAAACTCAGATGACCTTCGTGCAAATTACCCATCGTCGGCACAAAAATCACTCTATTTTCGGCACTTAAGCGATTGCTCAACTGACTTATCGTAGAAACAAGCAGCATCAAAATCCGTGTTCCGGCATTGGAAAACGCCCATTTTTAACTTCAGCAACATAGCAACGGATCGCGGATGAAATAGAGTCGGCCCCTAGCATATAGTTTTTAACAAAACGAGCTTTTTTACCCGGATAGACATCCAGCAGATCATACAACACCAATACTTGCCCTGAACATGAGGCTCCGGCACCAATACCGATGGTCGGGATTGTCAGTTGCGCGCTAATTTCAGCCGCCAGCAGCGCAGGCACAGCTTCCAGCACAAGCATACCCGCCCCTGCTTGCTCAAGTGCGACCGCTTCTTCGATCAGACGCTGCGCCGCTAGCGATTCTTTTCCCTGAACTCGATATCCGCCAAGCTGATGAACGGACTGGGGCGTCAAACCGATGTGAGCACAAACCGGAATGCCGCGCGAAGTTAAAAATCGCACTGTATCCCGCATCACAACGCCCCCTTCGAGCTTAACCATCTGCGCACCCGACGCCATCAACTTTACAGCCTGCTCACAGGTTTTTTCAGGACTAATCTGCGAAGTACCAAAAGGCATATCGCTGACGATAAAAGCATTTTTTGCTCCGCGCGCCACGCAAGCTGTGTGGTAAATCATTTCATCCAGCGTCACAGGCAAGGTCGTTTCCTGCCCTTGCACCACCATCCCTAGCGAATCGCCTACTAACAATACATCCACACCTGCCTCATCAAGCAAACTAGCAAAACTTGCGTCATAACAAGTGAGCATGGCGATTTTTTCCTCGCGCTCCTGCAAAGACTTCAAATGGGTTAATGTCGTTCTCATAATGAAATTAATTGTGGGGTGATCAACCTGGTTAGCACTTGATTCCGGCAAGCTTGCATAGCATGGCACGCTAATCCAATCTCAGGTATAAAACAGTCGGGTGCTATTTCCAGCAACGGTAACAGTACAAATGCGCGCTGATGCATACGAGGATGCGGGATCGTCAAATTAGGCTCTTGTACTTGAATATCATCATAGAGCAATATATCCAAATCCAGGGTGCGTGGCGAGTTCACAAAAGTACGTTCACGACCCCATTGATTCTCAACGAGCAACAAAGCTGCAAGCAAGGCCTGCGGCATTAAACGGGTTGAAATTTTAACGACGGCGTTCATAAAATCAGGTTGATCCAAAAAGCCCACTGGCGCACTCCGATACAAAGAAGAACACGACAATATAACGGTATCTTGCAATTCACCCAATGCAAGCACAGCACGCTTTAATTGCTCACATGACTCACCCAGATTACTTCCCAATGCAACGAAACAAACATGGTGACTCACTCGGCTTGCTCGCTCACAACACCGGGTTTTTTTCGTGGCTTACGACGACGTTTTTTTACCATCACGCCTACCCCATCAGGACGTAACATTTCCTCACGACGCGCATCTGATGCATCCTGAAATTCATCCCACCACAAACCCAACTCGTTATCAACTTCATCGCTGGCACATCGCAACAACAAGAAATCAAACGCCGCTCTAAAACGCGGTTGCTCCAGCAGTCGATACGGGCGCTGCCCTGAACGCTGTTCAAAGCGCTGTTGCAACAACCAGATTTCTTTCATAATCGCATCGTGACGATGTGGTATCGCCAGCTTTTTTTTCTGCTTAGCCAACACCTCTTCCATTGCAATATGCATCGCACCAACAGGGCGTTCGCCTTGCTCCACCAGACGCTGCCAGACACAACGTACTTCATGCCATAGCAAAGCGGCAAACAAAAAAGCGGGGGAGACAGATTTATCCTGACTAAGCCGTTCATCGGTATTTTTCAATGCCAGCATGACGAACTTTTCACCCATAGGCTGTTCCATGATAACGTCGAGCAGCGGCAACAAACCCTGATGCAAACCCATTTGACGTAATTGCTGTATACACTCCACGGAATGACCCGATAGCAGCATTTTCAGCATTTCATCCAGCATCCGCGCTTCGGGTACATTATCCAGCAATGATTTCATCTGAGTAATGGGCGCTGCCGTCGCCGCATCCAGATCCATACCCAACTTTGCAGATAAACGCACTGCGCGCAGCATACGCACCGGGTCTTCGCGGTAACGCACCAGCGGATCACCGATCATGCGTAGCACATTATTGCAAGTATCCGCATAACCGTTATGATAATCAAAGATTTCTTGCGTCGTCGGATCATAAAATAGGGCATTAGCGGTAAAATCGCGCCTCGCGGCGTCTTGTTCCTGATCGCCAAACTCATTATCGCGCAACAGTCGACCATGCTCATCAGTTTGCGCATCTTCCGCCTCAATCTTGCAGCGAAAAGTAGCCACTTCAACCAACTCCTCACCAAACATCACATGAACAAGACGAAAGCGGCGACCAATAATTCGTGATCGGCGGAATACGCGCTTGATTTCCTCAGGCGTCGCATTTGTGGCGACATCAAAGTCTTTGGGTATCTTGTGCAGCAACAAATCTCGCACCGCACCGCCCACAACATAAGCCTGATATCCAGCCGCTTGCAAACCATCCGTAACCCGCTTGGCGCCATAGCTAATTTGCTCACACGCCACCCCATGCAACGCAAAAGGGATCACTTGTGCATTGCCTTGTTTTTTAACTTTGGCTGATTTTCTAAATACGCGCTTGAGAAATTTTTTTATCATTGATTATTAGGCGGCTATTTCAGATTTAATACATCTTGCATATCGTACATCCCGGCGGGATTTTCTACCAAATAGCGCGCGGCTCGCATCGCGCCTAACGCAAACGTAGCACGACTGCTCGCTTTATGAGTAATTTCAATACGTTCACCGATACCCGCATACAATACCGTATGATCACCCACAACATCTCCGCCTCGAACGGTCGCAAATCCTATTGTTGAAGGATCTCGCTCACCCGTCACCCCTTCACGACCATAAACGGCACATTCCGCCAATTCTCGCCCCAATGTACGGGCTACCACTTCCCCCATACCTAAAGCCGTACCGGACGGGGCATCCACTTTATGCCTATGATGCGCTTCAATAATCTCGATATCATAACCTTCAGCCAAAACTCGGGACGCTGTTTCCAGCAGTTTAAATACCAGATTCACCCCTACGCTCATGTTAGGAGCAAACACAATACCGACATCTTGAGCTGCCGCACCCAACATCGCTTTTTGTTGAGCATTAAAACCCGTCGTCCCTATCACCATATTTACACCCAGGCGACGACAAATATCCAGATGATGCAACGTTCCCTCAGGACGCGTAAAATCGATCAATACATCTGCACCGAGCAAGGACGCTTCGACATCGGCTGTGATAATGACACCCGTTATCCCACCCATAAATTCACCCGCATCCCGTCCCAACATCGCACTTTCCCCATGCTCAAGTGCTGCGTGCAACACTAAATCAGGCGCCTGCGTGACGGTGTCTAACAATATTTTACCCATACGACCACTACTACCGGCAATAGCGATTTTAATTTTTTTCATTTTTTTACTCTTAAAAAACATCGATTCGTCGGTTTATTTTAGCTCAGGAACCACAGACTTTAGCTTCAACTCCGCATCATCAATACGAACCAGTTTGTCAGTTTCAAAATACAGCGTTAAGCGTTGTTGCTCTACGAGTTCACGTTTATGTTCCAGGCGATAAACGTAATCCCAACGATTTTCATGAAATGCGTCAACGATCATAGGCGTTCCCATGACATAACGGACTTGTGCGCGTGACATGCCCAGCTTAATTTTGTCGCGCATTTCTGCCGTAACAAAATTACCCTGCCTTATATCCATTTTGTAAGGCGTTGGCATAGGCACGGAATAGTTCCCGCAGGAAGCTAGCAACAGGGTGCAGAATATTATTTTAAAGCGCATGGTATCCAGTCTCGTAATTTCTAAATTCTGCCGCATAATACCTTAAGCGGCATGATCCAACATTTCAGCCGCGTGCTGTCGCGTCGTATCGGTAATTGTCACCCCGCCCAACATACGCGCGATTTCTTGTACGCGCTGCGCTGAGGTGAGCACTTCAATCTGGCTCAAGGTTACGCCTGCCATGACCGTTTTACTAACCTGCCATTGACTATCCGCCATTGCTGCAACTTGTGGCAAGTGCGTCACACACAACACCTGATACTCCCGTCCGAGTTGCTTGAGCAATAGCCCGACTATTTCCGCGACCCGCCCGCCAATACCACTATCAACCTCGTCAAAAATCAGTGTTGGCACACGGGCAGTCTGACTCGTTGCAACCTGGATTGCCAAGCTAATACGTGACAACTCACCGCCCGATGCCACTTTGGCCATACTACGTGCAGGCGTACCGGGGTTCGCCGCCACCTGAAACTCAATTGTTTCCAAACCGAAAGCGTTACCTTCCGACAAAGGCTGCAAAACCACAGAAAAACATCCGCCCTGCATCGCCAGTCTTTGCATGGCCTCGGTAATTTCTTGCGACAATTTTTCCGCAGCCATTACACGCTTACTCGTTAATAACCGGGCACACTCCAGATAAACACGATGCGCCACCTTCTCCTGCGTAACGAGTTCAGCAAGATCGGCATCATCCCCTAAGTCCTTCAGCTGCAATATAATCTGTTCCAATACCGCTTGCAATTGCTCAGGCTGAGTTCTATATTTACGAGAAATATCCATAACCTCCTGAATACGATGTTCTTTTTCAGCAAGCTGCTGAGGATCCGCATCAAGACGTTGCTGATAATGGCGCAGACTATAGACAACTTCCTGTAAATCAGCCTGCGCAGACTCTAACAACTGTAATGGCTCAGCCAGATTTGTATCATGTACCAACCCTTCACGCAGTCGGGCGATCAAAATATTGAGCTGCGACAAACAGGCGGTATCTGAATCCGACAAACTTTCAATGCCAAATGCGGCAGATTCCAGCAAACCTGATGCATGAGCCAATCGAGCATATTCCGTTTGCAAGGTTTGCCATGCTAGCGTATTAAAAGCCAGGCTCTCAAGCTCGCCACGCTGAAATTGCAACAGTTCCCGCTCAGCAGCCAACGTCTGAGCATTTTCAAGCAGATGTACACGACGCTTTTTCAATGCTTGCCAATCACGATAATGCCCCGCCACCGCTACAACGAGTAACTGCAAGCCCGCGTAACCATCAAGCAATTCGCGCTGTGCTTCTGTACGCAATAACGCCTGGTGTGCATGTTGACCGTGAATATTAAGTACATATTCTCCCACTTCACGCATCTGTTGCAGCGTCGCGCTGCGACCATTGATAAATCCGCGCGATCGACCTCCTTTATCGAGCAGACGCCGCATCAAGCACATCCCATCATCACCCGACATATCTTGCCTGTGCAGCCAATCCTGTAGAGGCACACAGTCAACCGAATCAAACTCGGCACTTATTTCTGCGCGTTCGCATCCTGCACGCACCATGCTTGCATCGCCCCGCTCACCCAGAGTCATGAGCAAAGCATCAATCAAAATGGATTTTCCTGCGCCCGTCTCGCCTGTCAGCGCGGTAAAACCTGCACTAAACTCCAATTCCAGCGATGAGACAATAACAAAATCCCGGATGCTTAAAAATTTCAGCATATCGTTATAAATTCAGACCGTTAGAGGGATTGATTCCACTGCAATTTTTCCCGCAGCGTATGATAGTAACTGTGACCAACCGGATGCAGTAGATGTGCATGATCACAATGACGAGCAATAATAATTTTATCGTGCAACTTTAAATCGAAACTCGTATGACTATCTAAGCGTATCCGAATATCTCCGGTGCGGTGCATCAAAATCTCCAAAACCGACGAACCATTAACAACGATAGGACGATTACTCAAGGTATGAGGACAAACAGGCACCAACTCTAATACATCCAGCCCAGGGTGCAAAATCGGCCCACCCGCTGACATCGCATAAGCTGTCGAGCCTGTAGGTGAAGAAACAATCAACCCGTCGGCGCGCTGGTTATAAAGATACTCTCCATCGATGCGGACTTCAAATTCAACCATACTGCTAATCTGGCTGCGATGCACCACGACCTCGTTAAAAGCAAGACCGGTAAAAATCTCTGCACCTTCACGCAACACGCGTGCCGACAACAGTAAGCGTCGCTCTGTAACATAGTCACCCGCCAGCATTGCCGAAATACTGCCCAGCATATTATCCAGCGTCAGATCAGTCAAAAACCCCAGTCGTCCCTGATTAACCCCAATCAACGGTATATGGTGAGGCGAAAAAGTACGGGCGATATTCAATAAAGTGCCATCGCCACCAATCACAATCACCAGATCGACGACGCGGGTCATTTGTTCAAGTGTCATGACAGGATAAGCGATATCCGTCACCTGTTCAGCCGTCAGACTATCCACCGTCACTTGAAAATGACGCTCAGTCAAAAATTTCGCCAGGCACAACAAAGGAATCGCCACTTCAGGCGACTTATGCTTACCAACGAGCGCAATATTTTTGAATGAAAATTTCATGGGCGTGATTAAACCACATCGAACAGACAATGACAAAGCAGAATAAAAATTCTTGGCACAGCAAAAGACTAAAGCGAAGCTTTCATGCCTCCATCGCCATTTCAAGCACCAGCCAACCTTCTTCTAATTCATCAACCCGTGTCTGCACAATTTCGCGCCTGGTGTTCAGGTTCATAATAAATTCACTGGTGCAGTCGCTATAAGTGGCGGGATTTCCTAACTGATTATTGATTTGAGTTAACTCAAGCTGCGCCTTGTTTAACTCAATTTCCAACTTGCTACGCTTAGATTGCAACGCTTTCATATTGGGTTTTATCGCGACGGACTTTGTCGCTCTTTCAGGTTTTACCTGTACTGTTTCACGCGGACGACGCGACTCTATCCAACGCTTATAATCTTCTAAATCCCCATCAAAGAGCAGGGCATCTCCATCCGCCACCAGCCACAACTCATCTGCAACCGCACGTATCAAACTTCGGTCATGAGAAACGATCACCACCGCACCGGCATATTCCTCCAGCGCCAGTGTTAAGGCATCTCTCATATCTAAATCGAGGTGATTAGTCGGCTCATCAAGCAATAACAAGTGCGGTTTTTGCCATGCCAGCAACGCCAGCGCCAATCGACTTTTTTCTCCACCGGAAAAACTTGCCACGGGGCGATCTTCGCTGTTCCCTGCCAGACCAAAACGCCCTAAAAAAGTACGTAGCGCCAAAGTTGTTTCCCCGGGCGCAAGACGTTCAAGGTGTTGTAGCGGTGTTGCATCACCATCCAGGTTTTCCAGTTGATGCTGAGCAAAGTAACCGATACGAATATCTGGTGTTACCTCCAACCTGCCCGTAGTCGGCGTTAACTCGCCCACCAACAATTTGATCAACGTTGATTTACCTGCGCCATTTGGCCCCAACAGGGCAATACGCGCACCCGCACGCAACACCATGTTCATATTTTTGAACAGAATCTTCTCGCCATAAGAAAAACCCATATTTTCCAAACGCATCAACAAATCCGGACTACGTTCAGGAGCCTCAATTTCCAGTTCAAAATGTCCATCCGTTATATGTACTGCGGCGATACGGGTAAGTCGCTCTAGCGCCTTAACTCGGCTTTGTGCCTGCTTCGCCTTGGTGGCCTGAGCTCTAAAGCGGCGTACAAAATCTTCTAAATGGGCAATTTTTAACTGCTGAGTCTGAAATGCCTGATTTTGCTGAGCAATCCTCTCTGCTCTTGCCCGCTCGAAATCGTCATAATCTCCCGCATAACTATCAATCACACCTTCGTGAACGTGGGCAATACGATTGACGGTCGCATTAAGAAATTCCCTGTCATGCGATACGAGTAAAATACTTCCCGGATAACGCGCCAAATATTGCTCAAGCCAGAGAATGGCTTCCAAATCAAGATGGTTGGTCGGTTCATCAAGAAGCAATAAGTCTGCTCTATGCATGAGTGCTCTCGCCAAATTGAGCCGCATACGCCAACCACCTGAAAAACTTGAGACAGGACGTTCCAGCGCGCCAGTATCAAATCCCAGCCCACTTAATAATTGTGCTGCACGCGCACGTGCACCGTAACCGTCTATCGCCTCAAAGTGCTGCTGCGCTTCAAACCAGTCGCCATCATGCTGTTCCTGTTGCAGAATTTTTTCCAAACGTCGCAACTGAACATCACCATCGAGAACAAACTCCATGGCACTTAGATCAGAATGACTGATTTCTTGTTCGACACAGGCTAAGGTTTTGCCACTTTGCAACGAAACCTCGCCGCTTTCCGGTTGCAACTCCCCTCGAATCAGACGAAACAAAGTGGATTTTCCACAACCATTTTTGCCCACCAATCCGATACGCTGATTAGCAAAAGCCTGTAAATTCGCCCCGCTAAACAGCGGTTCGCCCCCCTGCAGATAAGTCATGTTTAATATATTGAGCATAACAATATGATAGCAGAGGCGTACGGTTTACCCACAACAATGACCCAATTATATCAACTGAACTGACTAGCTAGCGCTAGCGAGGAGGCGCGGGGAAAGTCAAAATCGACAATTTACTGCCTGACTGCAATCACATTCTGATTTCTGGCAGAGGTGCGTTGCTGCTCATTAAAAAAAGTCCACGCCACAAATCGACTCTTCTTTTGACCCTGCGCCATTTCCACCGTACGATATGCTGACACATTTGCCTTACTCAGTGCGCGATACACACCGGGCAAACTCGCTGATTTTGAAATGAGTGAACTAAACCAAAGACAATTCGTTTTAAACTTGATACTTTCTTCTATCATATGACACACGAACATCTCTTCGCCTCCACAACACCAAAGCTCGGCTCCCTGCCCGCCGAAATTTAATCCCGGGTTTTGAGAAATAGCTTTTCCCAAATTTTTCCACTTTCGCGTCGTACCGGCATTTGCTGCCGCCATTGAGCGATGAAAAGGGGGATTGCAAAGGGTCATATCGTATCTCTCGTCCTGCCGAATAATACCCTTAAAAAAAGAATTCCGGTTCGTTTGCAAGCGCAACTCAATAGCACAGGCTTGCTGGGGATTTTCACGCAAAATACGTTGCGCATTTTCAAGCGCTGCGGAATCAATATCACTCGCCACAAATTTCCAGCCGTATGCAGCATGACCGATCAGAGGATAAATACAATTCGCACCCGTCCCAATATCGAGCACACGCACCATGGGTGATAACTGACCATCCTGCGCCATCAGATCAGCCAGATAATGCAAATAATCCGCTCGTCCCGGAATAGGAGGACAAAGATACCGAGCAGGAATATCCCAGCCTTTTATACCGTAATAATGAATTAATAAAGCACAATTGAGCGCTCTCACGGCAGCCGCATCGACAAAATCTATCGATTCATCACCATAGATATTCCGCGAAACAAAGATTGCCAGTTTTGGATAAGCATTGATCAGCTTTTCAAAATCATAGCGACCACGATGCAAATTACGCGGGTGCAATTTATCAACAGGCGTGCCATCTAACGGTACAGAATCAACTAATTTATTTTTCATGCACTCTACTCTCTTTTCATGCGGCCTGTCGCCCTTGGTATAATCGTCACAAGATACAAAAAACCAAACAAATGAATAAACACATTAACATAATGAATGAAGTTCCCGCCATTTCTTGCACTACTTGCAAAGCTTGTTGCTGCCGATTGGAAGTAATGCTGATGAGCGGTGATGACATCCCGGCTGTATTGACTGAACAGGATCAATGGGGTGGTTGGATCATGAGACGACTAGAGGATGGTTGGTGTGCCGCACTCGATAGACAAACGATGCTATGCACAATCTATGTTCGAAGACCGATGATTTGCGGCGAGTATCAGGCCGGGGATAGCGACTGCATGGAACAACGATTTTTACATCAGATTAAGTAGATATTCAGAACGGACAGAACCTGTTATCCCTTCCTCTGTTACTTTTACACTGGGTCGTATTGATAATCCGAATATGCCCGCTACAATAGCGGGCAATACATAATCTACAAGTCGATTATGCTTTAGACTTTCGAGGAGAATTTTCAATAATTAAACCCGTGCGCTTCATGCGTGAGATTGCTTTTATAACTTCTGATACTGCGATATTATTTAGTTCAGCTGCATTTTCTACTGCGGCAATCGCTTCAAGAATCCCTGCGCTAGCCTTGGTGAGTTTAACTTCTTTTTCCTCACTGAATTTTTCCTTCAATTTTTGAATCTTTGCTTCCAATTCCTTGATTATTTCTTCCTTTGAACGACGAACTTTCATTTATTTCTCCGAAAATTTGGTTATTAAAAAAACAAAATAAACATTTATATCTTATGTTTTGCAAGTATACCTCATCAGGCATTTACTGCAAATTATTCAATTCATCCCCTCAAAAAACGAGAGTAATTAGTAAAAACTTATTAAAGACATCATTCACAATTTGTTAAATTTGCATAACAAACATATTATCAGGGACTTGATGACGCGATATTTATTATAAAACTCCACACACCCAGCAATCACATAACAAGGCGAACTCACCTCATTTCGTGTGTAATTTTAACATCGCAGCTTCCATTTTTCCTTCAATTAAAAGTGAGACTATATGAAGTGAATGCTGCATTGCCTCCCCAATCAAATCACGCTCTTCGCGACGCGGGTTGTTCAACACGAAATTCACCACCTCAGCCCTATCTCCCGGATGACCTATCCCCAGACGCAAACGCCAAAAATCCTTTGTTCCAAGCTGCGCAATAATGTCTTTAAGACCATTATGCCCCCCGTGCCCCCCGCCCATCTTCAGACGCGCCACACCAGGTTGCAGATCCAACTCATCATGGACAACCAGTATTTCACCCGGCGAAATCTTATAAAACTGCGCGATTGCACACACAGCACGACCGGAGAGATTCATAAATGTTTGCGGCTTGAGTAAAAAAATCTCATGAGAAAACACTTGCCCACGCGTTACCAAACCGTGAAACTTACTCTCCGATTTAAAATTCAAATTTTCAGATCGGGCAAATTCTTCCAACCACCAAAAACCTACATTATGGCGCGTGTCCTCATATTCGCGTCCAGGATTACCCAGACCGACAATTAAACGTATTTGACTCATTAATAAAACACTTTCGACGAATTGAATTTAACAGTGCAAAAACCCGCCATGCTGAGATCAGCATGGCGGGTTTTTAGGCCGAACCGAAATGTATTTCTATTCGATTAAGCTGCCGTTGCAGCAGCTTCAACTGCACCACGTGGCACATGTACGGTTGCAACAACCGCTTCAGCGGTATGAGAACCATGAGCTGCCAGCTCAACACCCTTAGGCAGAACCAAGTCGGACAAATGAATCGAATGGCCCAACTCTAATCCAGACAAATCAACTTCAATATGCCCGGGTAAATCTATTGACAGACAAGACACATCCACATCAATCATAACGTGACTGATTTTACCGCCGCCTGTTTTAACGCCTGGAGCGATATCTGCATTAATAAAATGCAAAGGTACTTTAATGTGCAATTTCTTGTTTAAATCAACACGTTGAAAATCAAGATGCTGAACTTGCTGACGGAATGGATGATTCACAAAGGCGCGCAATTGCACAGCTTCTTCTTTACCATCCAGCGTCACCGTCAGGATAGAAGCATGAAAAGCTTCTGAGCGTAACTTGTAATACATCTCGTTATGATCCATTTGGATCATAACTGCATCGCCTGAGCCATAAATTACGCCTGGCAAAAAACCGGCTTTACGCAGACGGCGGCTCGCACCCGTTCCTTGCGCTGTACGTGTTGTTGCGTTGAATGTAATCGTCATTTTTTACTTCTCCAATAATAGAATTATCCGCGACCAGACAATTCATACAACCGGCAACCAACATGGCTACCGATAAAATCTATTCTGTAAACAAAGAACTCACAGACTCTTCGTTATTGATGCGGCGTATCGTTTCAGCCATCAATTCGGCTGTACTCAATTGACGAATACGGCTGCATTTTTGCGCCGCTTCTGACAAAGGAATTGTATCGGTTACCACCAGTTCGTCGATCGCTGAGTTTTCGATGCGTTCGATCGCTGAACCGGACAACACAGGATGCGTACAGTACGCCAATACACGGGTTGCGCCCTTTTCCTTGAGTGCCTTAGCGGCTTCGCACAGGGTGTTAGCGGTATCAACCAGATCGTCCATGATCAAACAGGTGCGACCGGAGACTTCACCGATAATATTCATCACCTTAGAAACATTGGCGCGTGGACGACGCTTGTCGATAATCGCCAAATCGGCATCCAGTTGTTTAGCCAAAGCACGGGCACGAACCACACCACCGACGTCAGGCGATACAACCATCAAATCCGGGTAGTTCTGACGCCATACATCGGCCAGCAGAATCGGCGTCGCATAGATATTATCGACAGGAATATCAAAGAACCCCTGAATCTGATCCGAGTGTAAGTCCATGGTCAACAAACGGTCTACACCGGCACCGGTGAGCATGTCGGCGACAACTTTAGCGGTAATGGCGACGCGCGCAGAACGCGGACGTCTATCCTGACGGGCGTAGCCGAAATACGGCATCGCGGCAGTAATCCGACCGGCAGAAGCGCGTTTCAGCGCATCTACCATGACCATCACTTCCATCAAATTATCATTGGTCGGCGCGCAAGTGGATTGCAGTACAAAAACATCTTTGCCGCGCACATTTTCAAGAAGTTCAACGGTGACCTCGCCGTCGGAAAAACGACCAACAGTCGCATTTCCCAGCTTGATATTCAGGTGCTGTGCCACTGCCTCTGCAAGCTTAGGATTAGCATTACCAGTAAATATCATCAAGCTATCGTAGGACACGTGAACCCCTTAAATTAAAAAAGCAAAAGGGCACATAAGTGCCCTAATTGTGGCTGAGGAGGTAGGGATCGAACCTACGAATGACGGGATCAAAACCCGTTGCCTTACCACTTGGCGACTCCCCAATAACTTAACGCAACACCCAATCCTGCAACGGATGTTTTGACAAACCTTTTACAACCACACCGCGCATATCTGGCGCGAGTTGCCTCATCACAGCTTCAGCATGCGACTGACTATCGAACTCGGCAAAAACACATGCACCGGAACCCGTCATCATGGCACGACTATACCGATTTAACTCAGAAATATATTTTTCCACTTCCGGGTAAAGTTCACACACCACGGCTTGAAGATCATTTCGGCATTGCTGCAACTTGAGGGCGCGAATTATTACCGGAACAGAGTCTCTTGTCAAGCGCTGATGTGAAAATATTTTTTCTGTCGGCACATGAACAGGAGGAAAAAGCACGATATACCACGCATCAGGCAAAGGATAGGACTGTAAATCCTCTCCCACCCCTTCAGCGTATGCACTTTCACCGAAAATAAATACCGGCACATCCGCACCCAATTTCAACCCGATAGACATCAGCGAATCTCGATTCAAACCCAGCGACCACAAACGGTTCAATACAATCAGAGTCGTCGCAGCATCCGAACTCCCGCCCCCCAGCCCCCCGCCCATCGGAATGTTCTTTTCCAGATCAATGTTTACTCCTAAAGTACAACCAGTTTCTTTTTGCAGCAATCTGGCAGCACAAATGCAAAGATCCTGATCCTCCTGCACACCTTCAATTGTATTGCGGCGGCGAATCAAACCATCGGTACGCAATTCAAAATGCAAGGTATCGTTTAAATCAATGAAGCGAAATAAGGTTTGCAACAAATGATAACCATCCGCCCGCCGCCCTGTGACATGCAAAAATAAATTCAACTTGGCCGGTGCCGGACAGGATAAATAACAGGACGAATCCGGCACACCGCCCGCCTCATTCATCCTGAATTCTTCACACTGAACCCCGCATTCCACCGCCTTCATTTTATCTTCCAATCCCATTCATCTATCAATAACATCAACTGCAAATTCTCACGAGACAACTGCATACGCGCAGGCAGGCTATTCACTTGATCATCCGCATAAGCCAGATAGCGAACCTCCCAGCCATCTTCTCTTAAAATAGAAAGTCGATTCAGCTTATCTCGCTCCAGCACTACACCCCCGTCTGCCAGCATACCCAACACCCAGTGATGCAAACGACTCATTTCAAGCCGCCAACCCAAAACCTGCATCATCAACGATTCGACATCCGCATCCTGATAGTGGCGCGCACCTACATCTAACGTAGCGAGTGCATTATCCCGATAAATGCGCGCGGCACTTTGCCCCAATGGCGTGAGCAACAGTATTTCGTCAGCCTCAAGCCTATGTTCCCAGCGCAACCCTGCCGAATCACGCGTACCGTTATGCTTGACTGAAATACGCCCATTCAAGGCGAAAGGCACATCTTCGACCTGCACCGGATGCCCGACGGGGGGTTGATGCGCACAGCCGAGCAACAATAGACACACCATGACCCAACGCATCAAGGCAAATACCGTTTCATCACCGCTTGCAGTGGCGCGCTATCCGGACTCGCCTTCAAACTTGCCTGCCAAATCTGTATCGCCTCTGCTTTATCGCCTTTCACCCACAACACCTCACCTAAATGGGCTGCAATTTCAGGATCCGGATTCGCTAAAAAAGCGCTGCGCAACATCGCCACGCTCTCATTGAGCTTGCCGCTACGATAATAACCCCAGCCCACACTATCCATTATAGCCGGATCATTAGGCGCCAGCCGCAAGGCCTGCTCGACCAACACAAGCGCCTCGTTGATACGTACATTACGCTCAAGCAGGCTATAACCTAACGCATTATAGGCTTGCGCGTGATCAGGTTTGAGATAGATCAAATGCCGCAGGATTTTTTCGGACGCATCAAATTGCCCCAAACTATCTGCCAACATTGCAACCTCATACAGCAACGCTTCGTTATCAGGAAATTTTTTCAATCCTTCCTGTAATATTTGCATAGCCTCCAATGACTGATGATTTTCTCGCAACATCTGCGCATCGATCATTAGTAATTGCAACTTGTCTTTTTCCCCTTCTCCCGAAATTTGCTGTAAATATTGCCGGGCTTCGAGCAGTTTTCCTTGTTTGTGCAGCAAATCTATTACGCGCAATTGAGCCCGATACTGATACTCTCCGGCTTTAACCTCACGATAGTAAATCAGCGCCTGTGTATCATTTTCTTTTGCCTCGTTCAACTGCCCCAGAAAATACGCCACTGTATCCTGACCTTTACCCCCTTTTTCCAAGGCATGCTTAAGCTCTGCCTCAGCACCCGGCAAATCCTTTAATTGCATCGTGATCAATGCAACCGCAAAAGCCATCTCAACGCGATCCGGAGCCAGCAGGGATAATTTCTCAAATTCATCATGTGCCAACGCGTACTGTTTTAACGCCAGCAAGGCACGAGCATACTGCAAACGAATTTCGCTCGCCCCGGGATAACGAGCTAAAAAAAGACTTAATACTTGCAAAGTTTGCTCGGGGAACGCCGGACTCAATAGCTGCGCCTCCAGAGCCACCGGCCAGTCCCATTCCGGACGCAAACGTGCAGCCTCTCGCACTTCTTTAAGTGCTAACACACTATCCCCTGCGGATAACGCTAACTGCGCCACCACCCAATGCCCTTCAGCAACCTCGGGATAGGGGCGCGCCAACTCACTCATTAAACCTAAAATAGCGCGCTTATCCGGATAGGCCGCCATCATGGGGTAGAGCTGCAAAAAAATCGCGCCACGGTTAAACTCATCTTCCTTGATCACCTTGATGAATTCAATAAGCGCCTCATCCAAACGCCCGCCCCGCAATAACAATTGTGACAACATACGTGTTGCCATTGAAGATGAAGGTTCTGTTTCCTGCCATAGCTTTAAGGCGGCAACTGCACGGTTCATATCCCCTGACTCCAGCGCCAATTGGGCGGCACGTTTAGCCAGACGTGGATCCCGCGTTTGCTGCGCAAGCTCCTCACTCCCCTCAACAGCCAAAGCTTTATGCCCGCGCTGATTAGCAAACTCGGTCAATAAATATTGATATAAAATGGCGTCCGTCAACTCTATGCCCGGCAACGTTACCGCCACAACGGGTGGCATGACTTGCGTAACAGGCGCAACAACCGGGGTAGGCTTTTCAAGCACAATTGGCTTAGTCGTTTGCGCGCACCCGACAAGCAGTAAACTGACAGCAATCAAATAATTTAAATGGCTCATAACAAGACAGCTTTTGATACGGGTGTACATATTAGGTTATATTGATCCCAATTCACAACTACCGTCGCTACTTACTTTGCCGAACGCCTATCAAACCATTCTTTTTGCCCGCAACCTGACACGAAGCTTTGGCGGAGCCGTCATCATCCCCGACCTGTCACTTGAATTAAAGCGCGGTGAAGTACTTGGCTTACTCGGCCACAACGGCGCAGGAAAAACCACAACCTTACAAATGCTGACCGGCTGCCTGACACCTGATAGCGGCCAGATTGAAATATGCGGCCTGGATTTAAATAAAACGCCCGCACTTGCGAAAACTCACCTGGGTTATTTACCGGAAACACCGCCTTTATATCGCGAACTACCTGTCGAAACTTATCTGAGTTTTACGGCAAAATTGCGCCGCATGGATGCCACCCGAATATCTGCCGCACTCAAAACAACCTTGCAACGCTGCGGTTTGGAATCTGTCAGAAAAAAAACCATCTCGACGCTGTCAAAGGGCTATCAGCAGCGCGTAGGCATCGCACAGGCAATCATCCACAGCCCTGATGTCATCATATTAGATGAACCCACCGTCGGGCTCGACCCTGTACAAATCCGCGACATACGCGATTTAATCCGCGAATTAGGCAACACCAGCAGCGTGATACTTTCGACTCACCTGCTTAGCGAAGTCGAAAGCGTGTGTGATCGCGTTGAAATAATGCAAAAAGGACGTCTGATTTATAGCGACTCCAGCCTGCGTATGCAGCACTACGATCAACGACTCGGCTATGTTATCAGCCTGCGCCACCCACCTGAGCTTTGCGAACTGGAAAACCTCGCGGGCATTACTTCAGTCGAAAAAATATCGCCCACCCAATTTCGCTTATATCATGCACCCGGTGACAATCCCGGCGATATGCTGCTTGATTTAGCGACGCAACGAGGCTGGCAACTGGAACAACTCACCCCGTTGCATCATTCTTTAGAAGATGTTTTTAGCAAAATTACCGGCGATGAATGCGTATCCAGCGAGACCCAAAAATGATTTTTCTAATTGCACAGCGTGAATTGCGCAGCCTGCTTACCACACCTTCAACATGGTTCGTACTGGCCGTACTCCAATGTATTTTCTCATTATTTTTTCTAGGTCGCTTGGATGAGCTATTAGAAATCCAACCACAACTCGCCCAACTCGCCAACCCTCCTGGCGTAACCTTTATCGTTGCAGCGCCATTATTCAATACAGCAGCACTCCTGCTGATGATGCTGGCGCCAATGTTCACAATGCGCCTGATAGCCGAAGAGCGTCGCAACCAAACCCTCGTACTGCTACTCTCCTCCCCTCTGTCAAATCAAGAAATTGTGCTAGGTAAATTCGCCGGTTTACTGATATTTTTACTACTTATGACGGCAAGTATCCCCTTGATGGCCTGCAGCTTAGCACTGGGCACATCGCTTGATTCGGGATTATTGATCGCCAACTACCTCGGACTCATACTACTTACTGCCAGCTATATTGCACTGGGTTTATACATCTCTGCACTGACCAAACACCCAGTCATCGCCGCAATCGGCGCATTTTCTATACTCGCTGGTCTTTGGTTAGCCGATATTGGCACCAACGTTCCAGACTCACCCTGGCATCAACTTTCACCGCTCTATCACTTTCAAAATTTCAACTCAGGCCTGCTTGATAGCAGGGATGTCGTCTTCTTCGTTCTTTTCATTTCAGCATTTCTACTATTGACCATAAAACGCTTAAACAGGATATACGGATAAATCATGTTGCATAAATTTATTAACGCTCACCTTATGCGCAACTTGCTTTGGCTCATATTGCTTAGCATCGTCAGTGCCGGCTTGTACACACTGAACAATCGACACCCATTACAAACCGACCTTACATTCAATACCAGTAACAGCCTTGAAGCCACCAGTATCGCGATAATAAAAAAACTGAACGGCCCCGTTACGGTCACCATTTATGCTACGCAACAGGATAGCAATTTAGGCGACATCCGCAAGATCATCAGCGAATTTTTAACGTTATATCAACGTTACAAACCTGATTTAAAGTTAATATTTATTGACCCTGAAAAAGAGCCTGAAAAAACCCGCGCTGCCGGTATACAACTCAATGGTGAAATGATCATTGAGTACGCGGGACGCAACGAACATCTTACGAAAATAAATGAACAAATCTTCACCAGCGCCCTGATGCGTTTGGTGCACACTCCAAACCTGCTCATCCGTTACATGGACGGGCATGGCGAGCGTCGCCTCGATGGGCGAGCCTATCATGAATTAGGCTTATTATTCGGCGCCAAGCTACAGCAAAATGGATTTAAAATTGAACATTTAAATTTAGTGGAAGACATCCCTGACAGCACACAACTTCTGGTGCTTACTCAACCCCAATCTGACCTCATGCCTGCGGAAATAAACAAACTGCTGCACTACATCGACCGGGGCGGAAATCTACTCTGGCTGCTGGACGCAACACCCTTACACGGACTGGAACGCCTGGCGGAGGCGCTCGAAATTCAACTCCCCACGGGGGTGGTCACCGACCCTGCTGCAAAAGAAATGAACGCGCCCGAATCATGGTCACTGGGAATCAACTATCCACCTCACCCCATCACAAATGAATTCAACCTGATCACAACCTATCCCAGCGCTCGCCCACTGACATGGAATGATAATTCCGCCTGGCAACCTCACGCACTCGTAGAAGTGGCTGCACAAGGCTGGGTTAGTCATAAACCCGGCGCAAAATTTGATATGCAACATGATACCCGAGGTCCTGTCGTTATCGCTTTAGCACTTAACCGCAACCTCAATGACATCGATCAGCGCATTGTGGTGGTGGGTAATGCGGCCTTTCTCTCCAATAGTTTTGCGGGCAACGGTGGAAATATTGATCTGGGCATCAACATGATGAACTGGTTAGCCCACGAAGATAGACTCATCACTTTGCCGGCGCATGCCATGAAAGATCGCAATATTACGCTATCAAGGATGCAACTTACCCTAATTAAAATCCTGTTTTTATTCATCTTTCCCGTCATATTGGCACTAACAGGAATATATATCTGGTGGAGGCAGCACCGTCGCGCTTAAAACTCACCCGAGTTCAAGTAATACGTGAGCTTCGCGTGCCAATACAGGTAAGCCCCCCAAGCGTCCGGCACAAACCGGATGGCGCGCATAACTATTCAACAGCAAGCAATTGTCGTTTCAGTGCCTGGCCTGCGTTGTCTTGCGCTATTACCCTAGCCAATACGGCGGAATTTGCCGGGTTATTTGTCAGGTGCAATGTTTCCATGATGCTGTTGTCGCTGTCCAGCGACATGACCACAACATCCCCCTCGGCATCCCGCCGGCTAATTATCGTCACATCCGCATCCTGAACAACATCATTCAAAACGGATTTTAGCGAATTACGCGCAGGTGAATAGGTAACAACTTTCATAACCTCACTGGCCGCTATTATGCAGTCGCAATCCGCAGAACCCCGTATTTGCGTATTTGCGTATTTGCTAACTGCTTATGTTAAATATCATTTTAATTGGTTACGGCTCGATGTCAGGCATTTTTCCAGCGCCGTGAACAGCCTTTCCTGATCTACCGGCATTATGCTGAAAATGTCATTCATCCCAAATTTCAGGTAGTGGTCGGTGTCATCATCCGTTATCGCCAGTACGGCCAACTGTTCATGCCCTGGAATACCACGGATTATCTCGACCACCTGTGCGTTATTCAACGCCATCAATTTCTGATTAATTATCATCGCCAGGTATTTGGCTTTACTCGCCATCTCGATTGCGGTGTCACAATCTCCAGCCACATCCACCTCAAAGCCGTTTTCCTCTAACATAAAGGCTATGATTTCCTGGTACATCGGGTTATCTTCCAACAGCAGAATGCACGCGCCCGGATAATTGTTTCTCACTTGTTCTCTTGCGGAATTTGCCAGAATCACCTGTTCGGCAAGACGAGTGCTCTTCTTCAGGCGTGCGGTGAACCAGAATAAACTGCCGCAACCCTCCAGACTCTCAACGCCGATCTCTCCCCCCATCAGGGCTGCCAAATGTTTGCTGATTACCAAACCCACGCCAGTACCGTCGTACTTACGGGTGATCGAATTATCCGCCTGCTCAAACGCATTGAAGATACGCTTTTGATCCTCAGGGCTAATGCCGATACCGGTATCGAGTACATCGAAGCGCACCAGTACATCTGCCTCGCTCTCCTCCAGTTGTGAGGTCAGTATGCTGACTTGTCCGGTGTCAGAGAATTTGATGGCATTGCTAACCATGTTCTGCAGTATCTGGATCAGATGGTTGTAATCAGCCTCTACAAAGCGATCGCATGCAGTGGATTCGGTCGTGAATTTCAGCCCCTTTTCCTTTGCTTGCTTGCCGAACAGTCCGGTCATGGACTCAAGGATCGTGCCCAACCTGAAATGGGTCGGCACCAGGGTAAGCGTATTGGCTTCAAGCCTGGTAAGTTCCAGCACGTTATTGATGACCGAAAGCAAGTTTTCGGATGATTGTCTGACCTTGTCCAGTTGAGCCTTAAGCTTGGGATCAGTCGCACGGTATAGTGCAAGCTCAGCCATGCCGAGGATACCGTTCAAGGGCGTGCGAAATTCGTGGCTCATTTTGCCCAGAAAGCTGTTCTTGGCCCGGTTATTGATTTCAGCCATCTCCAGTGCGACAGTTAGCGCCATGGTGCGAATCCGGACTTGATCTTCCAGTTGATTGCGATGTGCCTCCAACTGATCGCGTTGTGCTTCAACTTCGCGGCGTAGATTTTCTCGCTCAAGCAGATTGCGGATTCGATTCCTGGTAATCTCGATTTTGATCGGCTTGGTGATGTAATCTGCGGCACCCAGTTGCAGACCTGTGTTTTCCGAACTGCTGTCACTCAAGGCCGTGAGAAAGATCACCGGAATGGCTCGCAAGGCTGGATCTGCCTTGAGTCTACGCAACGTTTCATAACCGTCCATGTCCGGCATTACCACATCCAGCAGGATCAGATCTGGCGGGGATTTTGCTGCCATGCTCAAGCCATTGGCGCCAGAGGATGCGAGTTGCATATCGAATTCCCCATGCAGGGCGGTGCCCAGCGTTAGGAGATTGCTTGGCGTATCGTCGATAGCCAGGATTCGCGGTTGGTGCCTGTTCATGAGCTTAATCCTTCCAGCCGTGCGCGAATGCGATCGGACGTAAATGTTTTAATGTTTCTTCAAAATTCAAATCGTCAAGCAGCGGCGCGATCCGGGAAAGCTCTGCCGCCACCTCTGCCGTAATGAGCGCCCCTTGCAGCATTCTGAATTGGGGAATGGCGCCAAATCTGCTTTCCGATAGCAATATTTCAAGCTTGCGATAAATCGGAGCGGGCAGCGTGGTGGGCTCAATAACAGCAGGTGTGCGGTCCTGAGCCGAAATCCATTCCTGCAACTGTGCATCGAGTAGCCGATACTTTTTCTGCAAATCACTCAACAACGCATTATCGAGGTTCCCGCCAGCCTTCAAGTTTCCCTCATATTCTAGCAAAAGTTGTGCCAGTTGAGTGCCGCCAGCCTGTGCCGCGACCGCTTTCAGTATGTGCACCCGCCTTATGGCGCTTTCACGGTCATTACTTTCAACCTAAAAAAAGCAGTTAACCTCCTTCCAGGATGAAG
>CAIOSY010000144.1 GCA_903861075.1 uncultured Nitrosomonadales bacterium | reverse complement strand
GTTGCCACCTGGCTGATGGCGTGCATCTGATTTTGCGCGCCGTCGGAAATCTGACCGATGGCGGTGCTGCTTTGATTTGCGGCTGCAGCCACTTGATGGGTATTGTGGTTAATGATTTTTAATGCGCTAGACAGGCCGTCCAGCGAACTATTGATTGAGGCTTTGAGTACGGCCAAATCGCCATGGCCATCGGCTTGCACCCGCGCCTGCAGGTTTCCCCGTGCGACGCCGCTCATCACCTGACCCACATCATCGAGCATTGCTTGCATGGCGTGCATCGCCTGATCCACTGCCTGTTTAAATTCGCCTTCAATCTGAGCATCCACCCGTTTTGAAAAGTCGCCTAGACGCAAGGCCTTCATGACCTCGGTTAAGGCGTTCATGGTCAGTTGCAGCTTATCTACGCTGCCATTGACGCTACGTCCGAGCGTCGCCAGATCGCCGCGTGTTTCGACGGTTATGCGTTGGGAAAAATCGCCTGCCGCAACGGCTCCCATGACCCTGTTGGTATTGACCAGGGCGGATTGCAACGCGGACATCATGCGGTTAAAGGCGGCAGCCGTTTGACCGACTTCATCTTTGGACTGGTAATCAACTTTACGGCTATAGTCACCACTGGCTTCGACCTCGGCCAGGACGCCCTGCATTAAGGTAAGCGGGGTAGTAATTGACCGGGCAATCAAGTGTGAAATCCAAATGTTGGCAATGATTGCGGCTAACAGCACGCTCAGCATGATGCTCGTCGCATTGCTAATGGTCGTCTTCGCTTCATTTTCATTGCTTTCGACAAACTTGTTGGAGAGTTCAACCACTTTATCAATTGCCTGCCGGTGAGTTGCGTACGCTACCCGCATTTTTTTCATGGCACGTTGAGCGGTATCATCTTCACCTTTTTGCAATGCAGGAATAAATTCGCTCAACGCAATTTGATAAAACTGGCTCGCCGGTTCAAATGAGGTTTTCAGCAAGGCATCGCTTATCTCACCGGGTAAATGGGCGTTATTCCAATAGTCATGCCGTGAGTCGAAGTCTTTTTTAAGATTATTAAAGCGAGTAATTAAGGCACTTCGTTCCGATTTGTCACTGGCAAGTATTTCCAAGCTCAGCAAGTAGGATTCGATGATATATTCGGGTGGGGGCAAAATATCAGCAACCAAATCCTTGCCTTGCACAATTTCGCCATATAAAGGCCCGTTTACTTTTAGCGTATTTAAGGTTTTAAGCGACCAGCCGCCATAAACTGCAAATCCGATGAGTGTCGCAATCAGCATCACCAGAAATCGTTGTGTTAATTTTAGGTTCTTCAAAATAATTTTTATGTTTTACGATTCTAAATATTGATGATAAAGCCAAATAAACTGCGCCCGGCTTTGTTATCCGACTTCTCGTCTCAGGCTTTGAATGGCCATGACGGTTTCCAGCGACGTTTCCTTGAATACACCATCCAGTAATTTCTGAGCAGAAACTTTATCGTTACTGATAATTTTGTTCGCCACATCCGCAGCGCATTTATGAAATTCGGCGTGTTTCTGGCGTAACACTTCATAACTTGATTTTAATTTGTATTGTTTGCCCGTGCCGTAAATCCAGATGCCCAGATCACATTTGTTATCCTGACAAATTACAGCAGGATCCAATTCTTTTTTATTGGTATCAATCGCGGCCTGCAATCGGCTTTTCCATTGGACGTGTGCGGGAATGGCGTTTTCTAAATCAATACTCATTATCTTCCCCAGTTTTCTAAAGGTACTGTGCTATGAAACAACACAAATGATTCTATCATGCTAACAAAAATGCGCGCTAAGCGAGCTATTCATATCGGCTATTGTCAGTTCGGTTTATGAGTTCCATTGTTATTCATAAACGTGTAGTATGCAAACCATTTGATTTTAAAAGTAAATAACTTCAACAACTTATTCATTGGCTTGTCCTAGCCAATATAGCATTTTGCTTTTTGTTTTGTAAAGGGTCTATGGAAATATTTTCAATACATACCGTTGAACGTGAAACGGGTTTAACGAAAGATGCTTTAAGAAAGTGGGAAGTGCGCTATGGCTTTCCCCAGCCCCAGCGTCAGTCTAATGGTGAGCGGTTTTACACGCGTAGTGATTTAAACCGGTTAATCAGTATTAAAAAGTTAATGGAACAAGGCTATAAACCCAGCCAGGTTGTTGCCCTGAGTTTAGCAGAATTAGAACGACTGAAGAATGGTTTGCCTAGTGTGGAAACGCTGACTCAAGGTCCGTACCAGTCTATTTTGAATCAGGCCTGGCAGGCATTGCAGGTACCGGATAGCTTGGGATTGTCGGTCATCCTCAAGCACGCATTATCTTTATACGGTTGCCGGTTATTCGTTGTTGAAATTATGCCGGTGCTGAATAATATGGTTGGTACAGGGTGGGCTAATGGCAGTATTGCCATCCATCAGGAGCATCTTTATGCCGTTCATGTCCGTGACGTACTAATATGCGCCATTGATAAAATCCCCCTGAAACCGGATGGTCCCCGGGTACTTCTTTCCACTCCGCCTGAGGAATATCATCAGCTTGGACTTTTGATGTTGCAAGCCATTCTTGCGCTATCCGGCGCGCATTGCATTTTGCTAGGTGCGAGTGTTCCTGTGACGGAATTGATCAAGGCCGCGAAGTGTCATCAGGTGAGTATCGTTGCCTTGTCATTCAGTATCGCTTACCCCAGTCGACGCATTAAGCCATATTTGGATGATGTAAGATTGCAACTACCTGAGAATATTCAACTTTGGGCGGGAGGGGCAGGGATTGATAACTTGCGGCGCAAGCTGGATTCTATTTGGACTTTTGACAGCCTGGCCGCGGTTGAAGAGGAAATTTCCCGCCACAGTCGTTAAAGGTTATAGTTCGGTGCAAGTTATTTTTATTCCACGCGATTTCAGTTCAAATGCAACCCCGCCGACTTTACTCAGTGGGGTTTTTGTATTTTCATTCGCATATTATTTTTTGTTAGCGTAAACTAGCTCATTGCTAGGACAGAAATATAGCTTGGTATGACATCGGGTTAAGTGTAATTGCTCTAAACCGGGTTTATCGATAATACATTTTCAGACCGGTAGAGGACAGATACTGCTCAGTCAGTTCACTCCGCCGTGCACAGATTAAATAACTTGTATAAAAGTGAAGTTAATTATGAAGCTAGTCATGTTTACCAATCATCTCACCTTAAAAAAATATGCACTCTTAATCGCATCTGCTCTGCCTGCCGCTTACTTCGCGCAACTGTTCCCGGAATATTTTTTAGCCATATTTTTACTGTGCTGGCTATGCTTGGGCGCCTTATCACTGACGTTACTGCGACAAATCCATCTGGCTAAAGGGGGGGATCCCTTGTGCGACATCATTGCGGCTAATACGAATTTGCAGTTGTTGTCGATCTGTGTGGAGCGTTCAAATGACGTGATTATCATCACGGATGCGGAGCCATTTGACGGAGCTGCGCGTAAAATTTTGTATGTTAATCATGCTTTTGAGAAGGTCACGGGTTACAGCAAGGCAGAGGCGATAGGTAGAACACCCAAAATGCTACACGGTAAAAATACCGATCGCGATACCCGCGTGCGCATTGCCGACAAGCTCAGACTATGTCAACCGGTGCGCGAGACCGTATTGAATTACACAAAGAGCGGTGAACAATTTTGGAGCGAAATTGATATTACACCGGTGCTCGATGCAGCTGGCAAACTTACTCATTGGATGTCAGTGCAACGGGATGTGACTCAAACCAAGGCGGTTTCCGATGAGTTGTCCCTGTTAAGGACCTGTTTGTCTCAGGTATCGGATGTGGTTTTAATCACGGATGCGGAGCCTGTAGACGGCGGAGACCGGAAAATTATTTATGTCAATGATGCGTTTGCGAAAATGACAGGCTACAGTCGTGAAGAAGTACTAGGCAAGAATCCGCGTATTTTACAAGGCGATCAGACTAATCGTGAAACGACCAAGCGTTTACGCACAGACTTGCATAAGTGGAAAACGGCACATGAAAGAGTGCTCAACTATAAAAAAGACGGCACACCATTCTGGGTTGAGTTAATTATTAACCCGATAGCGGACAAAAAGGGGTGGTTTACGCATTGGGTGGCAATACAGCGTGATGTGACAGAGCAAGTAGAACGTGAAGAGCAACAACGTGCTGTGCAACAATTAGCCTTTAACCTGGAAGCAGAAAAGGCCGTAAGGCTGGAAGATGAAAAATTAATAGCGGAAAGTTCCAGTCGTGAAAAAACGGCCTTTTTATCTATTATGAGTCATGAAATACGCACGCCGCTTAATGCCATTCTTGGCTTTTCCCAATTATTAGCGCTCAATGAATTACCCGTGAGTGCAAGAGATAAAGTGGAGAAAATAGGCAGCGCAAGTGAACATTTGCTGGGTGTCATGAATGATATTCTGGACTATTCCAAGATTGAATCGGGTGAAATGCAAGTGCGTCACCAGGCATTACACGTGCCCTCCCTGTTAAAGGAATCAATGGATTTAGTGTTGCCCCTGGCGGCTAAAAAAGGCTTGTTGCTGGAACTGTTGATCGAACCGGAATTGCCAACTGATTTACGGGGCGACGCTCAGCGATTAAAGCAGGTCTTGTTCAATTTCTTATCTAATGCGATTAAGTTTACCGAAGCTGGAACCGTAACTTTGCACGCCGTTTTGCGCAGCGTCGATGACAACCAGGCTGTTGTGCAATTTTCTGTGACTGATACCGGAATCGGCATGACCGATCAGCAATGTTCGGAGCTTTTTAAGGTGTTTCAACAGGGTGATAACAGTTTTAGTCGTAAATATGGTGGTACAGGTTTGGGGCTGGTCATTTCCAAACGCTTTTCGGAATTGATGGGTGGGGCTGTCGGAGTAAAAAGCGTGGTCGGTCAAGGCTCTACTTTCTGGTGTACTGTGAAGTTTGAGCGCAAGCCGAATAGTGACAGCACGCTGGTTTTAAATGCGCAAGACGTCAATCCTCAGAATGAAGCAATTGCGCACCTCGTGGCGGCGGATGTTTTAGAGCGGTTAACGCAAGCATCACTGACCGTATTGGTAGCGGAAGACGATGCCTTCAACCAAATTGTCGCGGAAGAAATGTTAAATTTAGTTGGTATCTCGGTTGACCTGGCGGATAACGGCGAAATTGCACTGCGTAAAGTGCAGGAAAAACAATATGACATGGTGCTGATGGATCTGCAAATGCCGGTGATGGATGGGATAAAGGCAACCCTTGCCATCCGAAAACTACCGTCACAGGCAAACTTACCGATAATTGCCATGACGGCGAACTCGACGGAACACGATAAGCAGTTGTGTTTTGAAGCGGGAATGAACGCATTTATTGCCAAGCCGGTATTGCTGGAAACGCTGTGTCAAACACTAGCGAATTTTGTTAAGGTTTAACGATGCTCAGTTGCTGTCGGGCTTTAGTAGCTGCTGACTTTAAAAATTGCAGTTGACGGTGTGGCAGGGGCGAATTTATTCGCCTCTGTAAAAACAACTCAAAGCGGTTTATTGAAATAATATTTTCAATAAACCGCTTTTTTTTTGGTTGACCGATGCCGCTCATGCGATCTGCGAGTTGAGGTATGGCGTTGCTGAACAGGGGAAATATTAGTTTATTCTTATCGACACGGCTTTTTTTGTCCTAGCCAATCAGCTTTCATGGTAAAGTAGTGCCTCATCCTCGATAATAGATATGGCTATATGTTAAACCTCATTACCCGTTCGTTTTCTGTTTTGGCCTTTATCACCTGCGCGCCCCTTGCCATGGCGGAAAGCACGCCACCTGCCGAGGTCACGATTTCAGGGTCGTTAACCGGAATGAGCGATTACATCTGGCGAGGTCAAAGCCAAACCTGGGGGAAGCCCGCCTTGCAGTTTAGCGTTGAAGCCGCTCACAACAGCGGCGTTTACGCTGGATTTTTTACTTCCAACGTTTCCAGTCAATGGGTGCCGGGCGCGCACCTTGAAACCGACTGGTACAGCGGTTTTCGCAATAAACTGCCCGGCTCTTTGTCGGAGGTGGGCTATGATTTAAATATTAATTATGCTTACTTTCCGGGTGGCGATTTTAATAAAACCGGTTTTAATTTACCTTCATCCTCACCGAATACGGTTGAAGTTTCTGCCTCCGTCAATCATCACTGGCTGACGCTCAAAGCCGGACAAGTATTGAGCAAATTTTATGGTTGGGACACTAATAATTCGTCTGCCGGCAGCTTTGCGGGCGATCCGAAAGCCGCGATAACCGGCAGTACCAAAGGCTCATATTATGTTGAAGCTCAAGTCAGCCAGGACATCGCTGAAGGGTGGAATATCAATGGCCAAGTAGGCCGTCAAACCATACGCAACAGCGTGGGCTTGGATTGGAGTTACTACAAACTCGGGGTATATCATACGGTGGATCAATGGAATATCGGACTGGCCTTCACCGGTGGCAGTCAACCGGATGCGTTCAAAAACTTCGTTGGACTGACCAATAATGGCTCAACTTACAGCGCCGCGCGTCCCGCCGTGGTCGGATCAGTTGCCCGCAGTTTTTAGTGATAGCTTAACGCCCGTTTAAGGAGTAAATCATGCACGTCGCTCGCAAGTTGATGCTTATTGTCGTTGCTAGCGTTGCGCTGGTGACGTTGCCGACGACCGGTATTTTGTATCAATTCACTAAAAACCAGTGGCTAAAAACCGAGGCGAATAACCTGGTGGGGGAAACGCAGTCGATTATTTCGTCGCACACGCAAAGCATGCTGCAGACTGAGCCGAGTTTGAACGCTTTATCACGCATCCTTGAAAAAACGCTGGCTGACCCGATCCAGCCTGGCGAAGAAGCCGCCTTTTCCCGGTTGATACAGCATGATGCTGATGGTGCCTGGCGCAATAAACTCAGTAATTTTGATGGTAAATCCGAGGCGGGAGTCTTTATGCCACCGGATGCACCGCTAACGCCCGAACAAAAGATTTTTCACCTGCGCAGCAAACGGGTGCTCGATGTGTTTGGCGGTTCCGTCATCGCTCCATTTAGCAATGTTTGGCTGTTAACGCAGGGTAAAACAGAGGTGATTTACGATCATGGCGTACCTGATTTTGCGCAAATCATGGCGGCGGATACCGATTACACGCAAACCGATTGGCTGACGCTGGGCGATCCGGCGCGCAATCCAAAACGCGAAATTCGCTGGACGCAGCCGTTGTTTGATCCTGTGCCGAAAAGCTGGATGATTAGTGCGCTCAAGCCGATTGATGTCAATGGAAAATGGGTCGGCACCATCGGACACGACATTTATCTCTACAACGTTTTTCCATTGCTATTCAAAAAAAATCAGCGCTATTCTGCCGAAGTGCATTTTTTGCTCGATGCCCAGGGTAATTTTATTCAGGCCGGCCCCTGGCAAAAAGAATTGGAAGCGAAACCGGAAGCTTTCAAACCGGACTTCAGTCACGAAAATGATTTGCGCCAATTGCTTGCCAGTCAGCTGAGCTTCGAGGCTAAAGTGTTTGAGCATGAAATTAGTTTGCAAGGACGCCGTTATCTTGCCGTCGGGATGTTGATGCAACCGGTCGGCTGGCACTATTTCAGGTTAATTCCAATCGATGAAATACTCTCCCCGATGCGCAATCTCATCATTATGTTGACGCTGGGTGTTTTAGCTATGGGTTTACTCATAGGTATCTTTATTGAGGGATCTGTAAAACGTAATATTATTCTTCGGCTGGAATCGTTGGCTGATGCGATGCGTCGTTATAGTGAAGGAAATCTAAGTAGTCGTGCGCAGCTAAGTGGTAACGATGAAATTGCCAAAACGGCGGGTGAATTCAATGAGATGGCGGAACACATAAAAGCGACGTTAGATGCGGTTCCTGATTTGTTTTTTGATCTGGATTTGTCCGGGTATTTTTACGCTATTCATGCTCAGGACAATAGCCCGATTTCTTCATCTGCCGAGCAGTTAATCGGTAAAAATATCTGCGAAGTTTTGCCGGAGAGCTCATGCTTAATTATCTTATCGGCTTTGCAGGAAGCTAATTTGCAGGGGGTATCCTATGGCGCGCAATTTGAATGGCCGTTCCCGCAAGGAAAGACATTATTCGAACTTTCCATAGCTAAAAAGTTTGGCGACGCCAGCAAATTTCCCCGTTTTATCATGCTATCCCGTGATGTGACTGTGCGCACTAAAGTCGAACAAGAACTCAATACGTACCGAATTCATCTGGAAGAATTGGTGGATGAACGTACCACGGAATTGTTGCAGGCAAAGGAAGTGGCCGATGCGGCCAATCAAGCAAAAAGTTCCTTTTTGGCGAATATGAGCCATGAGCTGCGCACCCCGCTCAGTGGCATCATCGGTATGACAAAAATGGCGCTTCAGTACGCCAGTCATCCCGAACAAATCACTCAGCTCAACACGGTGCAGCGTTCCTCGCTCCATCTGATAGGCTTGATTAACGATATTTTGGATTTATCAAAAATTGAAGCAGAACGACTCATTTTAGAAAAAACGCCCTTTAACCTCGACAGCGTCTTAAGTAAAACCAACAGCCTGATTGAACAACGGGCAGATGAAAAAGGTTTGCAATTGCACGTCAATATTGCGCCCGAATTAGTCCATCAATCCTTGCTCGGCGACCCGCTACGATTGGCGCAAATTCTGATCAATCTGGGCAGTAACGCGATTAAATTTACCAGTCAGGGCTCCGTATCCATTAACGTTGTGCTACTGAACACGCAGCGGGATGATCTGACACTGCGCTTTGAAGTCACCGATACCGGCATTGGTATTTCACCTGAAAATCAAGCCAGACTGTTCAATGCATTTGAACAGGCCGATGAGTCCACGACTCGAAAATACGGCGGAACGGGCTTGGGCTTGGTGATTAGTCGGCGTCTGGTTGAAATGATGGGCGGTCAAATCGGCATTGAAAGTCAAGTCGGTCTAGGCAGCACATTCTGGTTTACCGCTCGGTTCAATGTCGTAGAACGTATAGACGAGCCTGAAGCGATAAGCAGCGATCAGCTAATAGAGGAAAAATTAAAACAAAGCTATGCCGGCGCGCGGGTTTTACTGGCGGAAGATAATCCGATCAATCAGGAAATTACGATCTGGCTATTAGAGCAAGTGAATCTGAAAGTAGACCTGGCGGAAAATGGCGCCGAAGCGGTTGAAATGGCGAGCAAAACCAATTACCATTTGATCTTGATGGATATGCAAATGCCGGTCATGAATGGGGTAGAGGCAACACGGCAAATACGTTTGCTGACTAACCACCCGTTTACGCCGATTATTGCCATGACGGCCAACGCGTTTGATGAGGATAGACAAATCTGCATTCAAGCAGGGATGAATGATCATTTGGGCAAACCGGTCATGCCAGAAGTCTTGTACGCCACCTTGCTAAAATGGCTGGAGATAAATTCTTCGCAGACTCAGACGCTTCGTCCTTAACCTTTAGTTTCGTTTAGATCGGATTTACTCATGTCTTTTGCCAGTTTACGCGCAAAAATAATCGTGTCATTAAGTTTATTGTCTCTTGTTGTCGTTGTTATCCTTATTATCGCTTTGCAAAAACTAGACTCGCTCAATAGTCAATTTGAGTTTAGCGCACAAAAAACCGCCCCTAAACTTTTGTTGGACAGCGAGTTGGAGAGCAGTCTCATCGCGCTCGGCAAGAATGAAAAATCCATGCTGCTGGCTTCATCCCGTGATGAGATGAACACTTATATTGAGCGTGACAGCATTTTGCTGGCTAAATTGGACAGTCTTGAAAAACAACTTTCGCCGCTCGTTTTAGCTGAGCAAGGCGGCGAATTTATGCATGCCTATTTGGAACATAAAGCCGCGTATATCACGATGCGTAAGGTTGTGCTGCTGTTGGGGGAAAAACAGCTCAGCCTTTATTTGAAAGGGGATCTTCCGGGTGCTTATGCCAAGACCATAGAAGGGCAAAAACTATCCTTTGGACGCGTTCGTGAATTGTCCGAGCAGGCCGGGTTCGATTTAAAGCAGTCAATTGATTTCAATAGATCCCTGTTGGCTGACCAGCAAAAGGAGAGTCTCAATTCTTATCACGAGGCGCGCAATTATCTTTTTGTCCTGCTGGGTCTTTTTTTGTTGTTATCTCTTTTAATCCTGATGAGTTTGCTTCGCATTTTAGGCCGTCGAGTTGAATTTTTGACGCATCGTGCTGAACAGGCAATATCGGGAGACTTTATTGTTTTCAATGAATCTGTTGAAGTGGACGATGAATTGCGTGACATCGAGCGCTCACAAGCGGCCTTAGCTAAAACGATGATGGATTTAATTGCCCGTGTGAAAGGTATCTCCGAGGCGGCATTGATAGGGGATTTATCGGCTCGTATGGACGCGTCAGATTATTCGGGTGAATGGCGGGTTTTTGCCTTGAGTATCAACCGTATGCTGGATGCCATTCTAGGTCCTGTGGTCGCACAAGCAAAGGTTTTGCGTGAGATGGGT
>CAIOSY010000143.1 GCA_903861075.1 uncultured Nitrosomonadales bacterium | reverse complement strand
TCAAACTGACCATCAAGGCCAGCATGTTGCCCATCGAGTCACGCTGCTACGATGAGCGTCTTTACGCCCTTGATTATGTACAGATCCTGCCTGAAACACGGTTAGAGCTGGCGGGCATCTACGAGAAGAAGAATTCACTGCGCGGAACCTGGAGCGTACTTCCTAAGGATGTCAGCATTTCCATACCGGGGAAGTTAACCCCGGAATTGATGAAGGTAATTGTACAAGCCGCCAGCCATATTCGCGTTGCCGGAAAAACAGTGGAGTTTGTAAACCTGCCTAAAATTGGCAATATCATCATTGCCGAGCGCGAAGAGCTACTGAAATTGATCAGCACGACCCCGGGTCTGGAAAAGGATGCACTGTCACCCGAAAGCAATATTGCCGTGATAGGCCGAGACGCCCAGAATCTACCCCCGCTCATTGTACTCACAGAAGCGGCGGCTGAACGGGACTTGCAACTTATTTCACATGACTGGCGCAAAGTAAGCTTACAAGGCCAATATATCGATCAAACCCCCGCCTCAACAGATCCAAGAGTCCACCGCAGATTCACCCTGGCTGAAATGGGCATGAACGTTGAGCCCCACATGGTGATCCGCACGGCCGAATGGAAGTTTTTCTCCGGCATACCGCAAGTACCAGGCGATATGCGCATTAAATCCCTGCATCTTAATGTGATTGCGCCCCCTTCACGCGATCGCATGAATGAACGCGTCCTGCTATTTGTTTATGTCAACAATATCTTGCAGGAAGTACAGCCCCTGGAAAACTCGGGGAAGACACAATCTTTCACCTTTACCATTGCCAATTACAGTCAATGGGTGGGGCGTAATTACATCAAAATCATTGCGCAACGTTTTGCCCCCAAGGATTGCTTAAACAGTCTGGCATCGTATGACATACAAATCACGCCGGACAGCACGATAGAATACGAGAAATTTAAAATCAGACCGCGCATCTTTAATGATCTGCATCCTTATTTCACTCAAGGGTTCGATTTGTATGTTGATGAAAAATATTTCACAACCGAACATCTGATTTTGCTCACCACCGCACTGAGCGACCAAAAGTATGATCTGACCAATCTCAAGATAATCACTTTAGATGAGTCTAAGCCTTTCAAACCAACACGGCCCTTCATGATCTACGGACGACCAAAATTCACGCTTGACGATATGACGGTGCGGTTCGATCGCGGCCCGATAGAAGTTCAGACGGATGACAAACGTGTGTTGTTGGCTGTGAATAAACTAGAGGGGATTTCTATCGCTCAGGTCGTCGAACATAATGGCGTAGGCGGATTATGGTTAGCGCCTGCCGAAGATGGCACGGGATCAAGAGTCAAAGAATACTTCCTGGAGCAAGGCGATACTTCATTTGCCGATCCTTCAGGCGAAGTTTTGAATATGAAAACGCGCCAGATGAACCGGGCAGAAATCGCCTATCCTGAGTTCCTGGACTTTTTCACTAAACTCGGTCGCTATCGCTTCTGGATCGTGGCCTTCGGCTGGGCAATAATCGGCCTGGGTCTGACCATGATTTATCGTAGTGTTATCAGAAATCAAAAGAAGTGATGTTTGATGAATAACCACTCTCAAAATAAAGTCGGTGACATCCTCGTCCAACAAGGCGTGATCACAGCTGCGCAACTTAAGGAAGCAGTGATCACCCAACAAGAATGCGGTTCACGTCTGGGCGACGTCGTCATGGCCAAGGGGTGGATAACCTCGTTCAAACTATATTCCACACTCGCAACCCATCTGGGCCTGCCTTTTGTTAATCTGGACATACACCCGGCCGATTCTTCACTGATTAAAAGTGCTTTGTACGGACGATATCTTGAACATCTTGCGATTCCCTACCAATTAAACAACGGAAAACTCACCGTTGCAATCGCGGATGTCTGCGAGACCTCCATGGAATTTATCCGACAACAGTATGGCGATGTAGACTACGTTATCACCAGCAAATTTGATATTATCTGGTACCTACAGAAAGTCGGTAATGACTTCTTTAGTGACACCGCAGTCAATGCCCTCTCCTTTGCAAGACCTAAACAGTCAGCCAAACAGGTTTTTACCATACAGCAACTCGTCCAGCTAGGCCTGTTTCTTAGTGTTTTCTTTACAGTACTGGTGTACTGGCCGACTCAAACGCTCATAGGCATCAATATGTTTGCGGGGGTATTCTTCCTGATAAACTTTATATTTAAGGCCTTATTAGCCTGGCTCGGCAGCCACAGGCATGTGGACACCCGTATTTCAGAGCAGATGCTGTCAGAGCTTGATGAAACCACCTTGCCGATGTATACCATACTGGTACCAATGTACAAGGAAGCAAAAACGCTGCCGATTATTGCGGCTGCTTTGCGACGTCTTGATTATCCCAAATCAAAACTCGACGTCAAACTGGTTCTTGAGGAAAATGATACCGAAACGGTACAAGCGGCCAAGGATCTGGGGCTGGAGTCCTATTTTGAAATTATTCGCGTACCCAGTTCACAACCCCAAACCAAGCCCAAGGCATGCAACTACGCATTGAACTTTGCGCGGGGTAAATTTATCACCATTTATGATGCCGAAGACAAGCCGGACCCCCAGCAACTTAAGAAGGCACTCCTCACTTTTCAAAACTCAGACGATGACATGATATGTGTTCAGGCCAGACTGAACTACTTCAACACGAATGATAGTTGGCTTACACGCATGTTTACGCTTGAGTATTCAATTTGGTTTGATTACTTTTTACCGGGATTGGATATATTGCGCATCCCTATTCCTTTGGGCGGCACCTCTAACCACTTCAAAATGGACAAGCTCCGTGAGATAGGCTTGTGGGATCCCTACAACGTCACGGAAGATGCAGATCTGGGAATGCGCATTACCCAACTTGGATATCGTGTCGGCGTTGTCAATTCGACCACCCTTGAAGAAGCAACCGGACATCTGGGCAACTGGATCAGACAACGTTCGCGCTGGATTAAGGGCTACATGCAGACCTATCTGGTTTATATGCGACATCCGATGGACACCTATAAATCCTTAGGTCATGCCGGGTTTTGGGGCTTTCAGATGTTTATTGGCGGCACCATCATGATGAGTCTGTTATTGCCTTTCATGTATGGTATGTATTTTTATTGGCTGATTACACAAACCATGGCGCTGGACATCTACTTTACGCCCGTTGTCTTATACATGAGTTTGTTTAACCTCCTGGTCGGAAATGGATTCTTTATCTATGTTTACATGCTGGGGGCTTTTAAACGTCATAATTATGCGTTAATTCCCCACGCTTTAACGGCACCCTTATACTGGGTATTGTTATCGGTAGCGGGATACAAAGCCTTATGGCAATTGGTTTACAATCCTTTTTTCTGGGAAAAGACCACGCATGGATTAACCCATTTCGTCCACGAAGATCTGGATTTGGCTGAGAATAAAAATGCAAAAACGTAAGTCACACAGAGTAAGTGAGTTTTTTATACTCGCGACGGCACTATTCTCCATTGCGATGGTAGTTTTACTTGCGCACCACTATCAAAGTGAATATTCACTAAGAATGTGGGCTAAAATTTTGAGTTTTAGCAGCAATGAATTCCGACTGGAGGACTCGGGGATACTGTTTCCGTATATCCCGTTCTATTTATTCTGGAGTGCCGCCAGCATACCCGGCTTAAACTCTATATATGTTTCTTACGGACTGTCCGTACTGGTGGCTGCCGGCGTATTTACCCACTGGAATAGCTTCCTGGTTAAAAAGGGTTATCGCATAAAGGAACGCCTGTTTATTTACTGCCTGGTCATCAGCCACCCGTTTGTGTTGTGGGGTATGACGAGCGGCATAAACAACGCTCTGACTTTTGCCATTTTCTATTTATTCTGTTTCGGCATCATAAGACTGGTTTTGTTGGGTGATTTGCACTCTATCCTGTTTCTCACCGCTTCACTGGCGACTTTTTTCTTAATTGATGACCGATCCATGTACGTCGCTATCGCGATGTTCCCGTTCATACCGCTCGTTGCCCCGGAACGGATGCTGAAAGAATCCCTTTCCAGCGTTTATATTATTCTATTGACGCCCCTGGTCTTTGCCTACTTGTCGTGGATGTACCTGAACTGGATGTTTCACAACGATTTGTTCATGTTCATGCATGCCCCTGATGCCATGTTTAACGGGGTATGGCAAAACTCAGACATCTACCCCTGGCTGAATCAATGGGGCGGAGACTGGGTCGCTTCTGCCGTTTATTCATTATGGCTATCCATACTCGCCGTACCTGCCGTCGTTTGGATGATATGGCGCAATCGTAAACATTACCGCGTGCTGCACACAGGCCCGAAAATGTTTTTGATACCCGTATTTTCCACCATGATAGGAACGGTAGGTTTCGCGATTTATGATGCGGTAAACGTGATTTATTTGCAAATGGCCGTCCTCATGACCACTGTATTGTTATTGCCACGCTTGAAAGATAAATCCCTTAATACCTTCTTGATTTTATTGGCTGTGGGTAATCTGGGCGGTTGGTGGATCATGCACCGGAGTGATGCACCTCAAATTTCCAGTTGGGCTTCTGCATGGATACATCAGTCTACCTCTGATAAATCGGAACAGGATCTATCCGAGTTCCTGAACAAAAATAAATATACAACGTTAATTGATGAACGCGCCGGTTACAAAGTCATCGCAGATAAAAATAATGTTGAAGGCTTGGTATTACCTTTTACGATCGAGATTAAAATGCTCGACAAATATTTCATCGACAAGATAGATCAAATTGCAATCATCAATCCTAGCAACCGCTTAAATGTTGTTGATGCGATCGGCAAACGATATGAAGGATTATATTGGGGTGGCATGGAAGGCTATCATCTGGTTTATGATGACTTGAAATGGCGCGTCTATAGAAGGGATGACAGTAAACCTGCCAAGTCTTAACACCTCAAGGGAGATTAATTTGCCAGTGCGTATCCTCACCCTACTTCTAGTTTTACTGATGGTGGGTTGCGCGCCGGTGCAAATGCGCGGCGTAAACCTGCTGCAAAGCAGTCAGGTTCCACTTGATGATTTGCAAAATGTTGAGAACATGCAGAATCTTAAAATCCTGGGGGCGAATACGGTTGCTTTTATCCCTTTTATCAATCAAGACACCGAAACCGGCTGCAATCTGAGTATAGATGAAAACTACTCACAGGCCAGACTTAAAAAAACAATAGAATTGGCTCATCAGGCGGGATTACACGTCGTACTCAAACCACAAATTTTAATACCGGGTAGTTGGGCAGGGATGGTTAAATCGGACAATGAATCAGGCTGGGCCTGCTGGTTCTCGGCCTACAGTGACAATTTAATTCCTCTGGCGCAGCTGGCACAGGATACACACACTGAAATGCTGGTGATCGGTACCGAATTGCATCACACCGAAACACGTCCTGAGTGGCGTAAACTGGTTGATCAGATAAGAATGATCTACCACAATAAAATTAGTTATGTTGCTCACGACGTACACGACCTTGAGTTTTTTACAGCCTTAGACAAAGTCGATAGTGTAGGAATTACCTACTATCCCCCACTTGAAAAAGAAGCGCTACGAACACAAATGAAGCTGTTGGTCAGCCAACTTAAGACGGATGTTATAAAGCTTAATAAGCCGTTCTGGATTGCTGAAATTGGCATAACCTCACGCACCGGCGCATTGGAAAATCCATGGTTGTGGCCGGAACAACTGGGCAAAGATATCATCCCCGACCCGGCTCTGCAGGCGAATGTGTTAGATAGTTGGCTCACAGAAATGAAGGGGGACTGGCATACCGGCATTTTGATATGGGCCTGGTATAGCGATAAAAACGCGGGCGGGCTGTCCGATACGGATTTCACGATCCAAAACAAGCCTGCAACCGATGTAGTTTCATGTCACTGGCTGGGAAGATGCCATTAACATCGCAGGTATAATTTAATATAATTTAATTTTCTGGAGAAGCGCTTTGAACACGCATATAAAAATTCTTGCTATCACACTGCTCGCTGCCTTACCGCTTTCAAACAGTCAGGCGGGCTGGATGCAAAGCGAAGGGGATTTTGCCGTTTCCTCGGGCCTGGGCTACAAAGACAATGCCAACTATTTTGACATGGCGGGCAAGAGCATGAAAAACACCTGCGGTAGTGGCTTTAATGTTCCTTTGTATGCGGAATACGGCTACTCATACTACAACACCTTGTATGCAACCAGTTCACTGGACAGTTTCAGCTGCGGCGTCACCAAAATGCAGGGTATCAATGATATTGAAGTCGGCACTCGCGGTCATATGGATTACTTTATTGATCACAACTGGGAACTGGCCGCCATTTTCCCGCAACATATTTCGCCCACCGGCGCTGCGAATCTACCTAAACAATTTGGTATAAAAGCGGGGATACATTCCAGCTTGCGCCTTGAACCTTACCAAACCTTTTTAACCGAGAGCGAAATTCAAAAAAATAACGTCGCTTATGGCGGCGGGATCAAATATTGGACAGGCGATGTACCCGGAGAACTTTGGGGTTATGTCGGTTATAGCCGCATTCTTAAAGATTCAGATTGGGCAAAAGACATCGGCGGCTGGTCATTTAATGCCCGACTCGATGCTAAAAACTCACTCGGAAAAACACATCCTACTGCAGGTTTTGCCGGTGTCGGTACGGATCAACATGACGCCTTCCGTCTGGTTCAGGGGCAAATTGGCTTCACGCGCACGCTGAGTGTGTCAGAATCGATGAACTTCAGTATAGATCGGGGTCTATGGGGGAAAAACATCGGGTTTGGTTCAGGCTTTTTTGCCACCTATTCTAAAGTATTTCGTAAAAACTAAATTAGCGGTGCTACCATGAAGAAAAACATATACAAGTTAATCGGGTTTACCCTGCTGTCACTGTCAGCAGGGGTTTTGGCCGTTGATGAAAAAATCCCCAACGCGTCCTCAACAGCTCAAAAAATCGCTACGGAAGGCGGCAATCCAACCGATTCCACAGAGCTCAAAATTGAAGCCGAGGCTGAGTTGCAACTTATTAAACTCAGAGCGCTACACAAAGCGCAACAGGAAATGTTGCAGCTCAAAGAAGAACAAAGAGTCAGGGCTGCGGCTTTTGCACATGAGAAAAAAGCGGCTCAAGACCGAGCCGAACAAGCAGCAGCGCTAGCCCGTGAGGAACAGGAAGCAATCGAAGCCAAAGAAGCACAGCAGGCTGAACTGTCACGCACCAAGGCAAACGAGCTTAAAATCTTCATGGATGCTCAAGCACAAATTGCCAAGCATGAGGCGAATCTAAAGGCAAAAGCTGAAGCAGATCGTATTAAAGCGGAGAAAGAAGCCCTAGCTGTTGCCGCTGACAAAGATTTAAAAGCGAAAGCTGCTGAAAAGGAAGTCGCAGCGGCGATCGAAAAATCTGAACAGGCTGCGGCGGCTGTTGCAGCAGCAAAAGCGAAAGCTGCTCAGCTTACCGCCGATGCCCGTGCAGAGAATGATAGTGCTGAACGAATTGCGGCTGAACATGAAGCGGAAAACTTCAGAAATGCTCAAATCGCGATCAAAGTTCAAAATGAATTGAACGCAGCTCAGTTAGCCGCTGATAAGCAAGCGCAAAATGCGGCAAAAACCGCTGATGAGGCTCAAGCCAAAGCGGCCAAACTTCAAGCGATCAAAGATGCCAAAGCCGAGGCTGCCCGTGTAAAAGCCGAGAAAAAAGCTAAAGCGGCTGCCGCTGCTCAAGAGCAAAAGGAAGCGCTAGCAAAAGCCAAACAAGCGGCCAGTGATGAAAAAGCCGCCAAGCTAAAGGCTGAACAGGATGCAAATCCCGCGTCTGTCAAGACGGAAGAAATGGCCATTCCTGCAACGGATGGACAAGCACCGCTGACCGCTGAAGCAGCCAAACCTGCTACAGATGCCAAGGCGGCTGACGAAGCCCAGGCTGCTCTAGACAGCAAGATGGCTGACGAAGCGCGTCGCGAGGCGCAAGCTCAGGCAAAAGCCGCAAAACTGCAAGCGGACAAAGAGGCCAAAGCCGAAATTGCCCGTGTAAAAGCCGAGAAAAAAGCTAAAGCCGCTGCCGCCACTCAAGAACAAAAAGAAGCGCTAGCAAAAGCCAAACAAGCGGCCATGGAAGAAAAAGCCGCCAAGCTAAAGGCCGAGCAAGATGCCAGACAAGCTGGCAATCCACCCGCACTGCAACCGGTTGAAGCCACTACGATCGTGACCGTTACAACCGAAAACGATACGCCAGCACAGCATCCGGTCGCTATACAACCTACGGCTGTTATCGTCGCGCATGACGTAAAAACGACTGACGTTCATGCCAATGAAATAACAAACATCGCACCTAAAACCACAAGCCAGGCACTATCCGGCAAACAGTCTGTTCAACAACTGCACCAGGAGCCATCGGCTAACTGGCATAATATCGAGCAACATCTGCAAACTCAGGGTATACAACTGAGCATGGATCCAACCGATGCACTGAACCTGTTCCGCAAAGACCCCACAGACAGATCCAGTTTCCCCGTACAACTCAAGGACGGCGATCAAATCTTACAGGGACGTGTAAGTATCAAGGGCAGTTTTACTCGCAACTTTCTGAAAAAATCACTGATTATTAAATTTGAAAAAGGCACCACGTGGCACGGACAAGATCGGATTTCGCTCGATGCAATGGCGACCGATGTGACCCAGCTACATCAATGGTTAGCACATGATTTGATGTCTCGCATGAATATGGCTGTGCCTGAAATGTTGTACACCACGTTAGACATCAATGATAAGCGTATAGGCCGTTATTTGATGGTTGAGTGGATTAAACCGTCATTATTCGAACGTTTCGGACTGGGATCAAATGGCGAATTGTTTGCCCCTGAAGATACATACTACTGCGGTGGGTTTTTAGCCGTAGATATAAACCGATTGGAAAAGTGTTTTTCTCGCATTGATGGCGGGACTGACTTTAGTCGCTTGAAACAATTGGCTCAGGATCTTGACAGCGTTCCAGTAGAAAAATTTGATGCCTACATGGATGCAAATTTTGATGCCGACTCCGTCGTGAACTGGATCGTGGTTAATACCTTAACGGGCAGCGAAGACACTTATAATAAGAACTTCTTTCTGTATTACAGCAACGTAACGAATAAATGGACTATCGTGCCCTGGGATTACGACATGTCGTTTGGTCGCGTCGCAGACTTAGGTTTGCAATACCCCCGCACGATTTACAACACACACTTTCAATACCTGCATTCACCTGAGTCAGGTGCACCAGGCCCATTGAAGGAAAAAACATTAAAAAACCCGGTTTTATATAAACGTTTCCAGGAAAAAATTCGCCAGATATTTGCGGATCAACCCTTGCAAAATGGTTCTATGCAAGGCTGGTACAATCCTAAAAACTTCAATGAACTGATTGAAAACAAACGTGCTGAAACTCATGCCAGCATTATGAGTGAAGTTTACCCTAATCCTGACAGAGGCGAATTTAACTATATCTATAACTCACTGCGCTTCTTTAACGAATGGCGCTTTCAGTTCCTGAATAAGTTAATGCTGGTTCCTAATGTTTGGAACACGCCTATTTGGCTACCTTTTACCTCTTACGACCCGATCAATCCTCGGGAAGCAGATTATTTCACTAAGCGTCAAAACGAACCGCTTAATTTATTAGGTTCCGCTGAGATTAAAACAAGCGGTAAACGTACCTTTTACATTGATCAAATGTTGGGGATTCCTCTGGTCGCCTTGGACGTCTTGTCGATATCCAAACCTAGCCGTATAGATGTGCAAGTATCAACCCAGCAAAAACCCGCCTCAACTCCTAATGGCGTTGAAAGCGATGCCTGTCTTGAACGTACCTGGCACATTAGCAACCGTACACTGGGTAGCCACCTGACAACCAATATCGAGTTCGATTATCTGAACGAAGGTACGACACGTCACGAGCTAGGCAGTAAAGTTAGAAACGAACTCGGTCTGACTGTGTGGGCTAATTTTGACAATAAATGGCACCTTACTTCGTCAAAAATAAATCCGCGCTCAAATAGTTTTCAAATTAACAACTTTGAAATTTATAACGGAAACTATACATTCGTCGCCTGTTTTGATAGCAAACAAGAAGCCGTGGTAGCCGCCGAAATCACTCTTCCATCGGATGAAAAAAGCAGCTCAATGTCTGCCGAAGGGGTGAATAACAGCAATCAAACTACAACTCAACTGACAAAGACCTTAGTTGAAACCAAGCCACTGGTTGACAAGCAAGCGAAATCTGAAGCCGCCCGACTCAAAGCCGAGCAAAAAGCCAAGGACGCCACTGCCGCTCAAGAGAAGAAAGCGGCTGCCGCTAAAGCCAAGCAAGACGCTGCTGATGCAAAGGCCGCTCAACTCAAAGCCGAACAGGATGCAAAAGCT
>CAIOSY010000142.1 GCA_903861075.1 uncultured Nitrosomonadales bacterium | reverse complement strand
TTGACGAACTGCCCTATCAGGTGAATAAAGCGAATCTGCTGATGAAAATCGGTGAAATGGTGCGCGAAAAACGTCTGGAAGGTATTTCTGAAATTCGCGATGAGTCAGACAAGTCGGGTATGCGGGCCGTTATTGAGCTAAAGCGCGGAGAAAATGCCGACGTGCTGCTTAATAAGTTGTACAAAGATACGCAGATGCAGGACAGCTTCGGTATCAATATGGTGGCTATCGTTGATGGTCAACCTAGATTGTTGAATTTAAAGCAGGTAATGGATGCTTTCTTGCGTCATCGCCGTGAGGTTGTGACGCGCCGTACGATTTTTGAATTACGCAAAGCCCGTGAGCGCGGCCATGTCCTGGAAGGATTGGCGGTTGCCTTATCTAATGTAGATGAGATTATCGCTTTGATTAAGGCGGCGGCAGCGCCTTCGGAGGCAAAGCGTGAGTTGATGGCGCGTAGTTGGCGTTCAACTCTGGTTGAAGATATGTTAAGCCGTGTCAGCGATGCGTCTCGGCCAGAGGGTTTGGCGCCGCAGTTCGGTTTGGTGACGCTTGCTGATGGGCGTTGCTATCATTTATCTGATGCGCAAGCGCAAGCGATTCTGGAATTGCGTCTGCAACGTCTGACGGGGATGGAACAGGATAAAATTATTGGTGAATATCACGAGGTAATGGACAAGATTGCCGATCTGCTTGATATTCTAGCTAAGCCTGAACGTGTGACCGCTATTATTGGTGATGAATTGATAGCGGTTAAAGCGCAGTTTGGTGATAAACGCCGCAGTGAAATTGTTACGCATACGCATGATATGAGTATGGAAGACCTGATTCCGCCGGAAGATGTTGTTGTCACTTTGTCGCATGGCGGTTACATGAAGGCACAGAAGATGGATGACTACCAGGCGCAGAAGCGCGGGGGGCGTGGTCGATCGGCTACCAAGAATAAAGATGATGATTTCATCGATAATTTGTTTGTCGCCAATACACATAATTTTATTCTGTGTTTCTCGAATAAGGGGCGTGTTTACTGGATGAAAGTTTATGATGTTCCCCAGGGTAGTTCGACAGCGCGCGGTAAGCCGATTGTCAATCTGCTGCCTTTAGAAGAAGGTGAAAAAATCAATGCGATTTTGCCTGTTACTGAGTTTGCCGAAGACAAGTTTGTGTTTTTTGCTACTGCCAATGGTACGGTGAAAAAAACCACCCTGACTGATTTTGCACGTCCAATGAAGCGCGGTATTATTGCGATCAATCTTGATGAGGATGATTATCTGATCGGCGTGGAAATTACCGACGGACAACACGACGTAATGCTGTTCTCGAATGCAGGGAAAGCAGTACGATTCGATGAGGCGGATGTGCGTGAAACAGGTCGTGCCTCACGCGGGGTTCGCGGTATGAAACTTCAAGAAGGTCAATTGGTTATTTCAATGCTGGTTGCTCAAAATGAGCAGCAGAGCGTGCTTACGGCAACAGAGAACGGCTATGGTAAGCGTAGTCCTGTGAGTGAATACACTCGTCACGGTCGAGGTACGCAAGGCATGATTGCGATTCAGACTTCTGAGCGTAACGGTCGCGTTGTTGCTGCGACTTTGGTAAGTGCAGAAGATCAAATTATGATGATAGGCACGAATGGGGTGTTGATACGCACGCGTGTGAGTGAAATCCGCGAGATGGGTCGTACCGCACAAGGCGTGACCTTGATGAATCTTGAAAAGGGTGAAAAATTGGCGGGATTGAGTCGTATTGCTGAATCTGCCGAAGAAGAAGGTCAGGAAGAGCAGGAATCAGGAGCTGAGGAATGAGTGTTGAAAAAAAACGGGTGCATTGTTTTTAATTTATGCCTCTATCCTATAACTTTTTTACTGAATATTTAGGAGTTACACGTAATGACGATCTACAACTTTAGTGCGGGGCCGGCGGTATTGCCGAAAGAAGTGTTGCAGCAGGCGCAAGCTGAAATGCTGGATTGGAATGGCAGCGGTATGTCGGTGATGGAAATGTCGCATCGCGGCAAAGAGTTTATGGGCATTGCAGCCCAGGCTGAAGCGGATTTACGCGAATTGATGGCAATCCCGGCGAATTATAAGGTGCTCTTCTTACAAGGAGGCGCAAGTCTGCAGTTTGCGATGATTCCAATGAATTTGCTGCGCGGCAAGGCGTCTGCGGATTACCTGAATACCGGTGAATGGTCGAAAAAAGCTATTTCGGAAGCGAAGAAGTATGGTGCGGTGAATGTGGTAGCAAGCAGTGCCGACAAGAATTTCTCCTATGTTCCTGATTTTTCAACTTGGAATTGTGATCCTGACGCAGCGTATTTACATTTCACCCCAAATGAAACGATTGGGGGTGTTGAATTTGACTGGTTACCGGATGCCGGTGGGATGCCTTTGGTGGCTGATATGTCTTCGAATATTTTGTCGCGCTCGATTGATGTATCTAAATATGGCTTAATTTATGCCGGTGCACAAAAGAACATCGGGCCGGCAGGATTGACCATCGTCATCGTGCGGGATGATCTAATTGGGCAAGTGGTGGCGGGAACGCCGACCCTGTTAGATTACAAGACCCATGCCGATAATGACTCGATGTATAACACGCCACCTACGTATGGTATCTATATCGCTGGTTTAGTGTTTCAGATGTTGAAGCGCAATGGCGGTGTTGCCGCTATGGAACAGGCTAATATTGCTAAGGCGAGTTTGCTGTATTCGGCAATCGATGACAGCAATGCTTTTTATAATTGCCCCGTTGCATTAGAAAACCGCTCACGTATGAATATCCCTTTTACCTTAAAAGATGCTTCCCTGGATGCGGCTTTTGTAAAGCAAGCCGAAGCCTATGGTTTGTTGCAATTAAAGGGTCATCGTTCGGTAGGGGGTATGCGAGCTTCAATTTATAACGCCATGCCATTGGCCGGGGTGCAGTCCCTGGTTAAGTTCATGAACGAATTTGCGCTGGCTAACGCTTAAAATAATTTACAAAATGGCTAATTCCTATCGTATTCTTACTTTAAATAAAATATCTGGGCAGGGGCTGAAACGTTTTCCTGTCGACTGTTATCAAGTTGATACTGATGTGGCCGAGCCGGATGCGATTTTAGTGCGATCGCAAGAGATGCATGACATGCTGATACCGGCAAGTGTAAAAGCCATCGGGCGTGCAGGCGCGGGGACAAACAATGTCCCCGTTGCCCGGATGAGTGAGTGCGGTGTGCCCGTATTTAATGCTGCGGGTGCGAATGCTAATGCGGTCAAGGAATTAGTGATTGCGGGTATGTTGCTGTCGGCCCGTAATATAGTGCCTGCCCTGACTTTTGTGGCGGGCTTGACGGGTGATGATGCAACTCAGCATAAGCGGGTTGAAGAGGGTAAAAAACATTATGCAGGTATCGAATTACGCGGACGCACGCTCGGTATTATTGGTTTGGGGGCGATTGGTCGGCTGGTTGCAGATAGTGCATTAAGTTTGGGTATGCACGTTTATGGCTATGATCCTAATATTACCGTCGAGGGGGCATGGAGTTTGTCGTCTCAGGTTAAAAAGGCGCAGAGCGTGGAAGATTTGCTCAAGCATAGCGATTTTGTCACTTTGCATGTACCACTGCTGGATGCAACACGGGGTTTGATCAATGAATCTCGCGTTAAGGGGATGAAATCGGGCGCGATTTTGCTAAATTTTTCGCGTGATGCCATTGTGGATAGTGATGCCGTTTTGGCAGGATTGAAAACCAGGCATTTACGAGCTTATGTTTGTGATTTTCCATCACAAACGTTGCAAGGCCAACCGAAAGTGGTCACTTTGCCGCATCTGGGTGCATCGACTGAAGAGGCGGAAGATAACTGTGCCGTGATGGTGGTGGATCAGATACGCGATTTCTTAGAGCATGGCAATATTACCAATAGCGTAAATTTTCCGACGCTCGTGATGCCGCGTGAATCGTTACATCGATTGGCTGTGGTGAATGCTAATGTTCCCAATATGGTGGGGCAGATTTCAACAACGCTGGCCACAGCGGGTATCAATATTCGCACTATGATGAATAAGTCGCGCGGCGAAATGGCCTACACGCTGGTCGATATCGACTCAGATGTTCCTGTTGAATTAATCAAGCAAATCGAAGCCATTCAAGGGGTCTTGAGGGTGCGTAGTTTGCCTTTGTTAGAAAAAGTTTAATAAAACGAAGTGTTATGAGCGATAAATTAAAGCAGTGTCGTGTGCAGATTGATGCGCTTGATGATGAAATACTTAAAATCATCAATCAGCGCGCAGCGTTGGCGCAACAAATAGGTCATCTCAAAGAAGGTGGTGTGGTATTGCGTCCGGAACGCGAGGCTCAGGTTATTCGCCGCTTGCAAGCAAATAATTCGGGCCCCTTGGCTAATGCGGCAGTGGCTGCTTTGTTTACCGAAGTAATGTCCCAATGTCGTGCATTGGAAGCCCCTTTGTCGGTTGCCTACCTGGGACCTGAAGGGACTTTCACTGAGGCTGCTGCACTCAAACGCTTTGGTAGTGCCGTGAGTGGCGTGTCGTGTGCGACGATAGATGATGTGTTTCGCGCCGTTGAAAGCGGTGAGGTTCAGTACGGCGTGGTTCCGGTTGAAAATTCCACCGAGGGTGCAATTGGACGCACGCTGGATTTGCTGCTGCAAAGTCCCTTGCAAGTTTGCGGTGAGGTTATGCTGGCGATCCACCAATGCCTGCTGGCGAAACAGTGTGATCTGAGTGCTATTCAGACGGTTTATTCACACCCTCAGTCCTTGGGGCAATGTCAAGGCTGGCTAAATTTAAATCTGGCTCACGCAGTGCGCATTCCCGTTTCAAGTAATGCGGAAGCGGCTCGATTGGCGGCGGATCATCCTAATAGTGCGGCAATTGCAGGCAGTCAGGCAGCGGGGCATTTTGACTTAAAAATTTGTGTAGAGAATGTTGAAGATGACGCGCGGAACACCACCCGTTTTCTGGTGTTAGGGATGCAGCAGGTTGCAAGCTCTGGAAAAGATAAAACTTCTATGGTTTTATCTGCTGCAAATAAGCCGGGAGCTGTCCATGATTTACTGACTTCATTGGCGAAATATTCCGTTAGTATGACCAAATTTGAATCGCGTCCATCGCGTTCCGGATTGTGGGAATATGTGTTTTATGTCGATATCGAAGGGCATCAGACGGATAAGCCTGTCGCGGCCGCGCTATCTGAACTCAAACAGACGGCTGCATTCATCAAAATTTTAGGTTCTTATCCTGTCGCAGTATAGAGCGGGTTATTAGCGCAGCGTAAACTGCCATCAATAGAGGTGTTATAAATAATGACGATTAAACAGTTAAATTGGGACGTAGATTTTCTTAAAGATAATCCGGCATTTCAAAGCGATAATTATGGAATTCCACCTGATGCCAGGCATATAAACTATCCAATCAGGATGGTAAGATATTGGTTTATATATCATTTTTTGCGTGAAGAGTCGCTGCGCCGTGGCGCATTGAATGTGTGTGAAATCGGTGTTGATGTGGGACAGATGCTAGGTTTTTTGAAGGCGGCTGTTGCGCTAGGTGGAGAGGACATTAAGCTTGCCAGTTGGGATGCGGTGGATGCAATTATCCGCGAAGATGTTTTAAAGCGCGTAGGTTACAACCAGTTCTATCAGGTTGATCTGGAAAGTCCAGAATTTGCTTTGAGCGATGATAAGCAATATGACGTGATGATACTCACGCACGTGCTCGAACATTTGTTTAATCCTGAAGCATTGCTCGCAAAAATCGTTCCTCATCTAAAACCGGGTGGAATGTTAGTGGGAGGGTTTCCCTCTACGCCGCAATTTATGGCGAAATCTCGCGAGAATAAAATTCGTCCGACGGCTCGTAAGTATGGTCACGTGAGCGTGTTTTCACCTGAGCGTGTGCGTGAAATGGCGGCGCTAAGTGGTTTGGAAGTTGAGTTTCTCAGTGGCGCTTTCTTCATGAGGAAAAAGGGCTTCTTCCTGGAAAACTATCAGTGGTGGCTGCGTTTTAATTTATGGTTTGGTGCTAAATTTCCAGGTTGGCCGGGTGAGACTTACTGGATACTCAGAAAACCAGTTAAATCAACATAGTTTGAGAGTGTATCGTCTTTTTGTTCCGGTTTGTCCGGTTTATTGTTGAGTATTGAAATGAATTATTCTGAACTTGCACCAAGTTATATTCGCGCGATTGCACCTTATCAACCCGGCAAACCCATTTCCGAGCTGGAGCGGGAATTGGGTATTACTGATATCGTCAAGTTGGCTTCGAATGAAAATCCGCTGGGCGCAAGTCCGAAGGCGCTAGCAGCCGCTCATGCTGCTCTGGATGAAATCAGCCTGTACCCTGACGGCAATGGTTTTGCGCTGAAATCAGCGCTGGTTGCGCGCTATGGGGTGGATCAAAATCAAATCGTGTTGGGCAACGGCTCGAATGACTTGCTGGAGTTGGCGGCGCATGCTTTTTTGACCGTTGGCGATAAGGCTGTCTATTCTGATCACGCCTTTGCTGTCTATCCTCTGGCAACCCAGGCTGCTGGTGCGACAGGCATCGGTGTAACTGCTAAAGATTATGCTCATGATTTGGAGGCGATGCGCAATGCGGCGGTTGGTGCAGGTGCCAAGCTGATTTTTATCGCCAATCCGAATAATCCGACAGGTACATTTTTATCCGGCGATGCCCTGTTGGCCTTTATGCGCGCCTTGCCACCGGGAATTTTGGTGGTGTTAGATGAAGCGTATAACGAATATTTGCCGGTCGAATGTCGTTACGATAGTGTCAGCTGGCTGGCAGAATTTCCAAATTTGATTATTTCGCGTACCTTTTCAAAAGCCTATGGGTTGGCCAGTTTGCGAGTGGGTTATGCTTTGGGGAATGCGCAGGTGATGGATATGATCAATCGTGTTCGTCAGCCTTTCAATGTTAATAGTGCTGCCCAGGCCGCAGCCTGTGCCGCTTTAGATGATCTTGAATTCGTACAGCGTACGTTTGAAATGAATCTGCGCGGTATGGCTCAAATCACTCAGGGTTTATGTGCGTTGGGCTTAGACTACATTCCTTCTTTCGGCAACTTCGTTAGTTTTTATGTCGTCAATGCGGCGAGAATTTATCGACGCTTACTTGAATCGGGCGTCATCGTACGTCCCATCAGCAATTACGGAATGCCAGATTATTTGCGTGTCAGCATTGGACTGGAAGCACAAAATACTAAATTTTTATCTGCCTTAGCGCAGATACTCGGAGAAACAGCATGATTATAGTAATGGGTAGAGATGTCACCGACGAGCAGGTTGAAACGGTCGTTAGAAAATTAGAAGTGGCAGGTTTGAAAGCCAATATTTCTCGTGGCATTGAACGCACGGTGATCGGTGCGATAGGCGATGAGCGTAAATTGGATGAAGAAATGTTTACGCCTTTGCCGGGTGTTGAATCAGCAATGCATATCACTAAGCAATATAAAATTGTTTCGAGGGAATCTCACCGTGAAAACACCATCATCGATATTGGTGGAGTGGCGCTTGGCGGTAATCAGATCCAGATTATCGGAGGACCTTGCTCTGTTGAAACGCAGGAGCAAATGGATTTATCCGCACGTTATGTTCATGAAGCCGGTTGCCGTTTGATGCGCGGCGGTGCATTTAAACCGAGAACCAGTCCTTATGCTTTTCAAGGTCATGGCGCAGAAGGTTTGGATATGTTCCGCAAGGCCGCTGATAAATATCATTTGCCTATCGTTACTGAATTGATGGACGCGCGCCAATTGGAAGTGTTCATGGAATACGATGTCGATGTGATTCAAATTGGCACGCGTAATATGCAAAATTTTGATTTGCTCAAGGAAGTGGGACGCACCAATAAACCGGTTATTCTCAAACGAGGTATGTCAGCAACGATTTCAGAATGGTTAATGGCGGCTGAATATATTGCGGCGGGCGGTAACCACAACATTATTTTCTGTGAACGTGGTATTCGAACCTTTGAGACGGCCTACCGCAATGTACTGGATGTAACGGCTATTGCTGTCATGAAGAAAGAAACGCATTTGCCTGTGATTGTTGATCCTTCTCATGCAGGCGGCAAGGCATGGATGGTGCCTGCGCTCTCGCAAGCCGCAATCGCTGCCGGTGCGGATGGTCTTTTGATTGAAATGCATCCTAGTCCCTGTGATGCCTGGTGTGATGCCGATCAAGCACTCACCCCTCAAGAGTTGAAAAAATTGATGGGAACGCTGGGTGCGATTGCCGGTGCAATTGGTCGCACATTGTAATTTTGCTATGAGACAAAAGCCGATAGCTAAGGTCGTCATTTTCGGCACCGGACTGATCGGCGGTTCGTTCGCGCTGGCGCTGCGTCGCGCTAATGCGGTGGGCGAGGTGGTGGGGTTCGGACGAAGTAGTGCAACACTGGAACAGGCCCGGCAGTTAGGGATTATAGACCGCATTGGTGATGATCTTGCAACTGAACTAGGCAATGCCGATCTGGTGTTGCTGGCGACCCCGGTCGGTCAAATGCCGGAATTGATGGCGCGTATCAAACCTCATCTGGGTGTTCATACGCGAGTTACCGATGGCGGCAGTACCAAGGGGGATGTGGTTGCGGCAGCTTATGCCAATTTGGGTGATAAAGTCGCACAGTTTATTCCCGCGCATCCGATTGCAGGAGGCGAGCTGAGCGGTGCGGCGGCTGCAAAAGCGGATTTGTACATCGGCAAGAAAGTCGTGCTGACACCTGTGTTGGAAAATTCAATTGAGTCAGTGGATTACATTCGTTCTGCGTGGCAGTCTTGCGGTGCGGTTGTCAGTGAGTTAAGCGCGCAGCAGCACGACGAGGTGTTCGCGGCGGTGAGCCATCTGCCGCATCTGCTGTCGTTTGCCTTGGTGCACGATCTGGCACAGCGCGACAATCGCGACCAGTTACTCTCCTTTGCCGCCAGCGGCTTTCGCGACTTTACCCGTATTGCTGCCAGTTCCCCTGAAATGTGGCGCGACATCTGCCTTGCCAATCGCGATGCGCTGCTGGATGAATTGGGCAGCTATATGCAGGAGCTTGCAACCATACAAACAGCACTATCTGATTGTGATGCAGACAAGCTGCAAGAGATATTCAGTCTGGCACGAAAAGTGCGCGGCAACTGGACGCAGCAATAAATGGGAAACAGTCGCAAGTGGTAAGTGGTAAGTGGTAAGTGGTAAGTGGTAAGTCGCAAGTGGTAAGTGATAAGTGGTAAGTAGATGGTGGCTGGTGGTTTAAGACGTAAAATGTTCGCTTTGGATGTACAAGGTGAGTATGTCGCACACATTATGCTAAGCGGAGACGAAGATGATGCAATCTGTTAGAGCGACCATAGATGCGCAGGGGCATGTTTATTACACTGAGCCTGTCCTTGTTAATGTGCCGCGTCAGGCGCTTGTCATTTTTTTGGATGAGGGCAATGAGACTGCGCTGCTGGCACAGTCTGCGCTGGCGGTTGATTGGCTCAAGCCTGAGGAGGATGCAGCATGGGCGCATTTGCAGGCATGATCCAAGTAATGCAAGATTCCCCTGATAAATGAACCTTTTGTATATGGGTGAAGAAGGAGAGTAATATATTTAGCCTCCGTTTTCAGAAAAATATTCGGCTTACATATCACGTTAAAGCACGCATGGTTAAACGTGATATTTCCCTAGGTTGGAATGTGAATGTCGGTATGACAAAAAATGGTGTGGGCGAAATTGTTGTGCTCGATGCAAAGGCTGCAGGTTTGTTTCCACTTGAATTGAGCGAAGAATTGAAGGCTGCTTAGTAAAAATGGCGCTGGTTTTAATTGGAAATTTCCTGAAAACGATAAAAAACCTTTTTCAATCAATGGGCTTGATCAATGAGAATAACCGAAATTCAGCTTCAGTTGAACCGGGTATTGTCTATTGTTTCTGATGATGGTCGAGTCGGCAGATTTGATGTCAGCCCATAACTTGCATACGAAGCGTTTGAAGAGCTAAGAGATCCCGGCGAGTTTAGCAAAATTTCCAATGGCGACTGTTGAATGGGATTGCGGCGCTGATTTGTCTGCGGACACCATTGAGGCACAATGGCAACTGGTTGGTGATGTTTAATCTGCTAGATGAAGCAAGTGCTGGCTGTGAATAAGGGTAAGCTTCGCGCCGTACATGTATGCATCTTTTGGGTAATAACCGTTGTCAGTTCCCCATATTACGTTTGTAGACGCCTGATTATGCTAATTTCCATGGGGGCTGATTTTCTTGTACTATCTTTTTTGTAGTAACATCTGAGCATGGCTATCCATTTTGAATGGGATGAAGTTAAGGCGCAGGCCAATCTGAAAAAACATAAAGTCAGTTTTGAACTTGCAAGCTGTGTGTTCTTCGATCCGCTTGCTCTGGTGTATCAAGATCGTATCGAGAACGGTGAACTTCGCTGGCAGACGCTGGGTATGGTTGAGAATTGTCTGGTGTTGTTGGTAGCGCATGCCGTTCAGCATGATGAAGTTGGCGAGATTATCCGTATCATTTCAGCACGAAAAGCGGACAAAAAGGAGCGAAAACAGTATGAAGAAAACCGTTAAATACACAGCGACGCGGCCTATGACTGAGCGCACGCAGGCGGAAATCAAAGCGCTGTCTGAATTGCCTGATAACGCAATTGATTACAGTGATATTCCGCCGCTGTCGGATGAGTTTTGGCAGAGCGCGGCACTAAATCCGTTCTATAAACCCACGAAGACATCCACCACCGTACGGGTGGACTCGGATGTGCTGGCTTGGCTGAAGTCACAAGGAAAAGGTTATCAAACGCGCATCAACGCGATATTGCGAGAAGCAATGCTGCACGAAATAAAGCACTAGGTACGCGCTGAATAAATCACCCGTTCGCCCTGAGCTTATCGAATGGTTTTGTAACTAATTGATTGATATAAATTTAATCAGTTTATGGTTCGGCAGGCTCAACACGAACGGATTAAATCAGCGCTTCCCTAGCTTAAAGAGGCTGAAGTGCATTGAGGCTAAAGTGGTCTGTTTCGTCTTATTCATTGAACAATAACCGTGGCGCGTCCCCAATGCTGTTTTGGAAATAAATGTTAATGCTGAGACTATTCGGATTTTTATTAATTGCATGGTTGGTTATTGCGCTGGCTTAGATTATTTGGATTGCCTTCCTTATCCTTCTTGCTATTATCGCAGTTATCTTGGTATTCATGATTGTTAGGAGTGTCTATCATTGCTTCAATCCGTTAGCTAAAGCTGCTTACCTTGAAAAGAAGAAATCTGCTGAAGAAAGTAGGGAACGAGAAAGTCATGAAGCGGAAGCGCGGCGAGTCAATGCGGAGCGTTCTCGCAAATATAGCGAGGATGTTGAAAATCGGCGCATTGCACATAGAGATGCCGACGTGCAAAAACGACCCTATACCTATCAATGTGTCGGGCATCCAAATCGCACGCTGGCGTTTCGATATGGAATAGTGAATCAGACAAAAGAAGTAAAAGAATATTGGTATCACGGTCCCGGCGGTGTGCAGCAACGGAATCCAGATAGAGATGTAATTCGTTACGTTCCTAGGGAGACCATTCGTCTGATGAAGTATGAAAAGATTTGGCAGGATGGTACGGGTGAGCATTTTCTTGCTGTGTTGCCTGATTATGGCAATCGTAAGGTCAGAGCTGTTATTCAACGTGGAGAAGAGTTTATTTCTACTTTCTATCCTCTAAATGAGTCCTGGTTTAAGGATCATGCCGATCTTGAAATGGTGTTAAAGAATAATGAGGCATTCGACCTTAAGGAACTGGCAAATTTTCATGTGCAAAAAGTGGTTCGAAGCAGGTAGCCTTTCACTGTTTTAATTTAAGTCGTAATAATCCTGTCATGGTGCATAAAATGCACTCGAATCACAAATAAAGGCAGCGTAGCCCGGATTTCACTTCGTTTCATCCGGGCTACAGCTACTACAGCTACTACAGCTACTTTATTTCATCCGGGCTACAACTGGTTTTGCAAATTTTTAGGGAGTCATCATGGGTAATCTGATGTTGTCGAGACTGAGTGAACAGGACTATTTGCAGGGTGAATTGTCCAGCGAGATTCGCCACGAATATGTCGATGGCGAAGTTTATGCCATGGCGGGCGCAGGAGAGGCGCACAACCTGATTGCGCTGAATATTGCATCGAAGTTGCGTGAATTTGTGCGCGGTGGTCCGTGCCGCGTGTTTATTTCGGATATGAAACTGCATGTGAAAACATGGAAAGCCTATTACTATCCCGATGTGATGGTGACGTGCGATCCTGTCGATAATCAGAGTCACTTCAAGGAGCAGCCTGTTCTGGTGGTGGAAGTGTTGTCCCCCAGTACGGAAAGCACCGACCGCCGTGAGAAGATGCTGGCCTATCGCACTATAGCCAGTCTGCGTGAGTATGTGCTGATTTCGGCGGACAAACGGCAGGTGGAAATCTATCGTCGCGACGATCAGGACGAATGGCAGCTCGCGGTCACCGGCGATGGCGAATCCTTATTATTGGATAGTGTCGCGTTTTGCCTGACACTGAATGAGATTTATGAAGATGTGCGGCTGGACACGCCGTCGCAAACGTATTTTTAGTTGTGTGAACAGGGTGTGTGGGTTTTGTCTAACTATCTGCTTTAATTTAAAAATTTTAAAAATCGTAATATGACCAATATCGAATGTATAGACTTGCCCCCCCTGATGTCAGCCCGTGGCACCGTGCGTTTGCCCGGTTCCAAGAGTATTTCCAATCGCGTTTTACTGCTGGCGGCGCTGGCAGAAGGTAAGACCGAGGTGCGCGATTTGCTGCACTCTGACGATACGGATCGCATGCTGGAAGGCTTGCAAATGCTGGGAGTAAAAATAGAATCACTGGGTAATAATGCTTACAGCGTGACGGGATGCGGCGGTGATTTTCCTGTCAAGGATGCGGTGTTATTTCTGGGAAATGCGGGAACGGCATTTCGTCCTTTGACTGCAGCGCTGGCACTTTCGGGAGGAAGTTACACTTTATCGGGCGTGGCGCGTATGCACGAGCGGCCGATCGGTGATCTGGTCGTTGCGTTGCGTCAACTGGGCGCAAATATCGATTATCTTGGCAATGATAATTTTCCTCCGCTTCATATTCATCCGGCCAAGCTGACAGGTGACACTACGCAAGTGCGCGGGGATGTGTCGAGTCAGTTTTTGACCGCATTGCTGATGGCGTTGCCGCTGCTAAAACGAACGGTGACGGTTGAAGTGATTGGTGAATTGATTTCTAAACCCTATATTGAGATCACGCTGGCGATGATGGCGCGCTTTGGTGTGATCGTACAGCGTGATGGCTGGCAACGTTTTACGCTAACCAGTGGGAGTCGTTATGTTTCCCCTGGTGTGATTTACGTCGAAGGCGATGCCTCAAGTGCTTCTTATTTTTTGGCTGCCGGTGCAATTGGCGGCGGGCCGGTGCGCGTGGAAGGGGTCGGTCGCAGCAGCATACAGGGCGATGTGCGTTTTGCCGAGGCTCTTGCGCTGATGGGCGCGCAAATCGAAATGGGTGAAAATTGGATAGAGGCGCGTGCACCGCTGAGTGGCAAGTTGCAGGCGATTGATATGGACTGTAACCATATTCCCGATGCGGCGATGACGCTGGCGGTGGCCGCACTTTACGCGGGCGGCACAACCACGTTACGCAATATTGCCAGCTGGCGCGTCAAGGAAACCGACCGCATTGCCGCGATGGCCACTGAACTGCGCAAGGTCGGCGCAACTGTGGAAGAGGGGGCGGATTACATCAAAGTCACAGGATTCGGGATTCAGGATTCAGGATTCAGGGATACAGCCGAGGTTTTGCCGCATCCTGCATCCTGCATCCTGCATCCTGAGATTGACACTTACGACGATCATCGCATGGCGATGTGTTTTTCACTGACGACATTTGGTTTGGAGGGTGTTCGTATCAATGACCCGGGCTGTGTGGCGAAGACCTTTCCGGATTATTTTGCGGCATTTGCGAATATTACAAATCCTGTTCCTGTTATTGCGATCGACGGCCCTTCCGCTTCAGGTAAGGGAACGGTGGCGCAACGGGTCGCCACAGAATTGGGATTTCATTATCTGGACAGTGGCGCGCTGTATCGTTTGCTGGCAACGGCGGCCCAACGAGATGGCATTGCGCTGGAGGATGAAGCTGCATTAGTCGCGCTTGCGGGTTGTATCGATATTCGTTTCGACGGCGAGAAGATCTGGCTGGATGGCGAGTTGGTGGGAGATGAATTACGCTCTGAACGTAGCGGGGCTGCTGCCTCCAAAATTGCCGCTTTATACGGTGTTCGCGCTGCCTTACTGGATAAACAGCGCGCCTTCCGTCGCTCACCGGGACTGGTCACTGACGGGCGCGATATGGCTTCAGTCGTCTTTCCTGATGCTGTATTAAAGATATTTTTGACAGCCTCGGCTGAGGCACGTGCAGAAAGGCGCTATAAGCAGTTGAAAGAAAAAGGAATGGATGCTAATATTGCGCCGCTTTTGCAAGAGATAAAGGCGCGCGACGAGCGAGATACCCGGCGAAGTGCAGCGCCCTTGCAGCAGACATCCGGTGCAAGTCTATTGGATACCACAGATCTTAATATCGATCAGGCGGTTAATTCAGTGCTGACAGACTACCGGCGCTTAACCCCATAGGACATTTGTTCTTTGGTTTTTTAACTAACCTTCTGTGTGAACAGAAAAATCTTTAGGTGTATTCGATGAACGCAACCGCAGAATTTAATCCAGATAGTTTCGCCGCAATGTTTGAAGAAAGTTTGACACGCAAAGAAATGCGCGCTGGCGAACTGATTACCGCACAAGTTGTGCGTATCGACCACAATGTTGTGGTTGTTAATGCAGGTCTTAAGTCTGAAAGCTGGATTCCTGTTGAAGAATTCCTGAATGACAAGGGCGAAATGGAAGTTGCAGCGGGTGACTTTGTCACGGTTGCAATCGAATCACTAGAAAACGGCTATGGTGAAACCAAGCTGTCTCGTGAAAAAGCGAAACGTCTGGCAGCATGGCACGATCTTGAAATCGCCATGGAAGAAGGCAAAATTGTTGAAGGTTTTGTTAGCGGTAAGGTTAAGGGCGGTCTGACAGCGATGGTCAATGGTATCCGTGCATTCTTGCCGGGTTCACTGGTTGATATCCGTCCTGTTAAGGATACGACACCCTACGAAAACAAGACCATGGAATTCAAGGTTATCAAGCTGGATCGTCGCCGTAACAACGTGGTTGTTTCCCGCCGCGCTGTGTTGGAAGAAACGATGGGCGCTGACCGTGAATCTGTCATGGAAAACTTGAAAGAAGGCGCTATCGTTAAGGGCGTGGTTAAAAATATTACAGATTACGGCGCGTTCGTTGATTTGGGCGGTATCGATGGTCTGTTGCATATCACCGATCTGGCATGGCGTCGTGTGAAACATCCTTCAGAAGTATTGACGGTTGGTGATGAAATTGAAGCGAAGATCCTGAAATTCGATCAAGAAAAGAATCGTGTTTCATTGGGTATCAAACAAATGGGCGATGATCCCTGGAATGGTCTGGCACGTCGCTACCCACAAGGAACGCGTCTGTTCGGTAAGGTGACAAACCTGACTGACTACGGTTCATTTGTTGAAATCGAACAAGGTATTGAAGGTCTGGTACACGTTTCTGAAATGGATTGGACCAACAAGAATGTTCATCCTTCCAAGGTTGTTCAGGTTGGCGATGAAGTTGAAGTAATGATCCTGGAAATTGATGAACAGCGTCGTCGTATCTCCTTGGGTATGAAGCAATGCCATTCCAATCCATGGGATGATTTTGCATTGAACCACAAGAAAGGCGATAAAGTCCGTGGTCAGATTAAATCTATCACTGACTTCGGCGTATTTATCGGTCTGGATGGTGACATCGACGGTCTGGTACATTTGTCTGATCTGTCATGGTCTCAGCCTGGCGAAGAAATGGTACGCAACTTCAAGAAGGGTGATGAAGTTGAAGCCGTTGTACTGGCGATTGATGTTGAGCGTGAACGCATTTCCCTGGGCATCAAGCAAATGGAAGGTGATCCATTCGGCGGTTTTGCAGCGACTAATGAAAAGGGTGCTGTTGTCAATGGTACCGTTAAATCAGTTGATGCCAAGGGTGCTGTTGTCAGCTTGCCTGGCGATGTTGAAGCATATCTGAAAGCCTCTGAAGTATCCGTTGATCGTGTTGAAGATCTGCGTACTCACATGAAGGAAGGCGATGTTATCACGGCAATGATCATTAGCGTAGACCGTAAAAATCGCGGTATCAGCTTGTCTATCAAGGCATTAAGTAAGGCGGAAGATTCTGCTGCCATGCAAAAATTGTCAGCAGATAGCAGTGCTAATGCAGGTACAACTAATCTGGGCGCATTGCTCAAAGCCAAGCTTAGCGGCAAGAACGAAGCGTAACTTTGAGGGGATTTCATGACTCGTTCTGATTTGATTGCCAGACTGGCGGAGTTACATCCCCAGTTACTGGCTAAGGATGCAGAGATGGCTGTTAAAGTGATACTCGATGCATTGTCTTCTACGCTGTCGCGTGGGGGGCGTGTTGAGATTCGCGGTTTTGGTAGCTTTGGTTTGAACTATCGTCCACCACGTCAGGGGCGCAATCCCAAGACTGGCGATAAGGTAGGTGTACCAGCCAAGTATGTGCCTCACTTTAAAGTCGGTAAGGACTTGCGAGATCGGGTAGGTAACGAAGTCTCCTGATAAAGAGGTTGGTATTAAAAAGGCGGTGATATTGAAAGATATCACCGCCTTTTTTGTGGTGCACCCGACGATATACGCTGTAGTTTTATAAGCTTGCCGGGCTAAGTTTCAACGCTTAACTGTATAAGCTCATTTTTTATGCTATCTTTAGAGCAGTGAATTTAAGGTGGTTAAAAATGCGTTATATTAGTTGGATGCTTCAGATGTTTCTTTTCATTGTTTTGTTAGGCTTTGCGCTCAAGAATGGTCAGTCCGTGACCTTGCATTATTTTTTTGCTTATGAGTGGCAATCGAGTTTGGTGATTGTATTGCTGCTTTTTTTTACCATAGGGGCTGTGTTGGGAATATTGGCGACACTGGGAATTTGGTTTCGTCAGCGTCGTGAAATTACGCAACTTAAAACTGAAATCGCTCAATTAAAACTCGATTCTCGTGCTGCTGGTGCTTAATTACAGGATTTGTTCAATATTTTGATAACAATCTGATTTCATATAAGCGTTATTATTTTTTGGTGTCTGTATGGAATATGAACTGTGGATGTTGCTGATTTTCCCCCTTTTTTTTGCGATGGGGTGGTGGGCTGCACGTCTGGATATTAAAGACTTACTCTCTGAATCAACAGCCTTGCCGGAATCGTACTTCCAAGGCTTAAATTTTCTACTCAATGAACAGCAGGATAAAGCAATAGAATCCTTTATCGAGGTTGTGAAAATTGATCCTCATACGGTAGAGTTACACTTTGCGTTGGGTAGTTTGTTTCGTCGTCGCGGAGAAGTCGATCGTGCGTTGCGTATGCACCATAATTTATTGGATCGTGCTGATCTCGATGATGAAAAACGTCAGCAGGCCATTTTTGAACTGGCTCAGGATTATCTTAAAGCCGGTATTTTTGATCGAGCAGAGCAGTTGTTTATTGAACTTCGTAACACCTCTTATGCTAAGCCTGCGCTGGAGTTTTTACTGGAATTGTTTCAAAAAGAACACGATTGGCGAAAAACCATAGAAAGTGCGCGACAGTTACAGCTTGTATCGGGGCAATCTTATGCCAAGAAAATTGCCTTTTTCTATTGTGAATTAGCAACCGAGGAAATTAAATCGGATAATGTCTCACTGGCACGTGAGCATTTGCATCAGGCATTGATTGAATGTCCAGTGAGTGTTAACGCAACCATTATGTTGGGTGATCTGGCTTACGCTGAAACTCATATTGAAGAAGCGATTGAGCTTTGGAAAGGCGTTGAGTCACAAGACGCTCAGTATTTGTCCTTGGTCGCTGAACGTTTACTGGCAGCCTACAGCGCACTTGGTTGTGAGGCTGAGGGCATTTTGTTATTACGAAATTATCTGGTTAATTATCATTCAATTGATCTGCTTAACGTGGTTTTCGATGGGGTGCTCAAATATGAAACCCCGGCATCCGCCTATCTTTTAGTTCGTGATGAGTTGGAAAGAAATCCGACTTTGCTTGGTTTGGATAAGTTGTTGGAGGCTCGTCTTCTGGACGTTCCCCTGGATAAACGTGCTGATCTCGAAATGGTCAAAGATTTGGTGCATACGCGCACCCGTAATTTAGCAATGTATCATTGTGGTCACTGCGGTTTTAAAGCACGGAAATTTTATTGGCATTGTCCGGCCTGTCAGGCTTGGGATAGTTATGCGCCTAGGCGCGATGAGGAAAGTGGTAAACCGTTATGACAGACTCAAAAATTATTGTTGCATTAGACTTTCCGGGAGCCGCATCTGCGCTGGCTTTGGCTCATAGATTGTCACCAGAATTGTGTCGTCTTAAAGTAGGCAAAGAATTGTTTACCGCTGCCGGTCCTGTTTTGCTGGAACAATTGATGAAACAAGGATTTGAGTTGTTTCTGGATTTGAAATTTCATGATATTCCCAACACCACGGCGCAAGCGTGTAAGGCCGCCGCTAATCTTGGTGTCTGGATGATCAATGTTCATGCGCTGGGCGGGCGTAAGATGATGGAAGCTGCACAGCATGCCGTTTCAAGTTGCACCTGTCCGCCCAAATTGATTGCCGTCACGTTGTTAACCAGTATGAATCAGGATGATATTAGTGAGTTAGGTATAACTGACAGTCCAGGCGAGATGGTGTTACGCCTGGCAAAATTAGCGCAGGAATCCGGACTAGATGGGGTTGTTTGTTCCGCGATGGAAACGCAGTTGTTACGCAAATATTGTGGTAGTAAGTTTTCCCTGGTGACCCCGGGTATTCGCCCATTAGAGTCGAGTCTTGACGATCAGTCTCGTGTGATGACCCCGGATGCTGCAATTAAAGCAGGTGCAAGTTATTTGGTTATTGGACGGCCTATCACCAAAGCGATGGATCCCTTACAGGCATTGCTCGACATCAATCAACAGATACAAAACATAAAATGAACCCATTGCCAAAATTTGAGCAAGCTCGGGTTTTAGTGGTTGGTGATGTCATGCTGGATCGTTACTGGTTTGGCGATGTCCATCGTATATCCCCTGAAGCGCCGGTGCCGGTTTTAAAAGTCAGTCGCGTTGATGAGCGTCCAGGCGGCGCTGCTAATGTGGCACGCAATATCGCCGCGCTGGGCGGGCAGGCGACGCTGTTGTCAGTAGTTGGTAAGGATGAGGCGGGCTTGTGTTTGGAAAACCTGCTCGGGGAGTATGACAATCTTAACGCGTTATTACATCGTGATAGTAGCGTCTCCACTATTATTAAACTTCGCGCTATCGCGCGCCACCAGCAATTGTTGCGTATCGACTTTGAAACGCCGCCCAGTCACGAAGTGCTGCATACCGTCATGCAGGATTATTGTATCCATATGCCACTGGTTGATGTTGTAATCTTGTCGGACTATGGTAAGGGGGGATTGGTACATATTGAGCAAATGATACAAATGGCAAGGAAGGCAGGCAAGCTTGTGCTGATTGACCCTAAAGGCAATGATTATGCACGTTATGCCGGTGCTACGCTGTTGACGCCGAATCGCAGTGAGTTTCGTGAAGTAGCAGGGGGCTGGCAGAACGAGGCTGAGCTCATCCGAAAAGCAGAACAATTACGTGTCGATTTGCAACTCGACGCGTTGCTCGTGACACGCAGTGAAGAGGGTATGAGTCTGTTTCGTCAGGATTGTGTTGAGCATGAGGCGACCCATACCCGTGAGGTCTTTGATGTCAGCGGTGCCGGTGATACTGTGATTGCCACGTTGGCAGTGATGCTGGCTTCAGGATCTGATATGACATACGCCATGCGCATTGCTAATCGCGCAGCAGGTATTGTTGTGGGTAAGGTTGGCACGGCGGTGGTGAGTCGCGATGAAATCGTCAAGGACATGCAGGATTCAGGATTCGGGATTCAGGATTCAGAGGTTCAGCGCCCTGCATCCCGCATCCTGCATCCTGCATCCTAATCAGGGAGAAACTATGTATTACATTGTTACCGGTGCAGCCGGATTTATCGGTTCGAATCTCGTCAAAGCATTGAATGAGCGCGGTGAACATAATATTATCGCTGTAGATAATTTGACTTCGGCTGATAAATTTAAAAATTTGGTGGATTGTGATATCGCCGACTTTTTGGATAAAACAGAATTCCGTAAAAAAATTCAGGAAGGTTTTTTCGACGGTTTGGTTAAGGCTGTTCTGCATCAGGGCGCGTGTTCCGATACTATGGAAACGGACGGGCGTTATATGATGGACAACAACTATCAATATACATTGGAGTTGTTCAATTATTGTCAGCTTGAAGAAATCCCCTTTTTGTATGCCTCATCCGCTTCTGTTTATGGCGGGGGAAGTACGTTCATCGAAAACAGGGAATTTGAATCGCCATTGAATGTGTATGCCTATTCCAAATTTTTGTTCGATCAGATTTTGCGTCGTCGCTGGCAAAAACGCAGTGCACAGGTTGTCGCGTTGCGCTATTTCAATGTGTACGGACCCAGAGAACAACATAAGGGACGTATGGCCTCGGTTGCCTTTCATTTCTTTAATCAGTATCGTGCCTGCGGACAGGTAAAACTCTTTGAGGGATGTGAAGGTTATGGCAACGGCGGGCAGTTACGTGACTTTGTATCCATTGAAGATGTGGTAAAAGTAAATATGTATTTTCTGGATAACCCAGATAAATCAGGTATATATAATCTTGGCACGGGGCAGGCGCAGAGTTTTAACGATGTGGCAGTGGCAACCATCAATACCTTGCGTGCGGCAGAAGGCAAACCCGTATTGAGTTTGGCTGAGCTGCAGAAACAGGGCATTATCAGCTATATTCCCTTTCCTGACGCCTTGCGTGGAAAATATCAAAGTTTTACCCAGGCAGATATTTCTGCCTTGCGTGCAACAGGATATAACGATGCTTTTTTAAATGTTGAGCAGGGTGTTAGACGTTATGTTGAGCAGTTGAACAAAGGTTAATGATGTATCCATCTATAGAAGATTTTGTTGGCAATACGCCTCTGGTAAGGCTTAAGCGTATTCCTGGAAATACCAGTAATGTGTTGTTGGCTAAACTTGAAGGCAATAACCCGGCAGGATCGGTTAAAGATCGTCCCGCTTTATCGATGATTTTACGTGCCGAGCAGCGCGGTGAAATTAAACCCGGCGATACCTTGATTGAAGCGACCAGTGGTAATACGGGGATTGCGCTTGCAATGGCCGCAGCGATGCGTGGATACAAGATGATACTGGTCATGCCGGAAAATCAAAGTGTTGAGCGTCGCCAAAGTATGAAAGCCTATGGTGCGCAACTGGTATTGACCCCGGGTAGTATGGAACAGGCGCGTGACATGGCTGTCAGTCTGCGAGATAGCGGACTAGGGATTATTCTTGATCAATTTGCCAATCCTGATAATCCGCTTGCCCATTTTGAAGGCACTGCACCGGAAATTTGGCGTGCTACCGAGGGGAAGCTGACGCATTTCATCAGCAGTATGGGGACGACGGGCACGATTATGGGCTGTTCACGATTTTTCAAAGCGCAAAATCCTGCCATTCAGGTCATCGGCGTACAGCCGGAAGAAGGCGCGCAGATACCGGGTATTCGTAAATGGCCTGCAGCTTATTTGCCTGAAATTTACATAGATACGAACATCGATCGTATTGAACTGGTTGCTCAGTCAGCAGCAGAGCAGATGACCCGTCGTCTGGCTGCGGAAGAAGGGATTTTTTGCGGGATTTCTTCGGGCGGCGCACTAAGTGTAGCGTTGCGACTCTCGCAACAGATTGAAAATGCAGTGATTACCTTTATTGTCTGCGACCGGGGGGATCGTTATTTATCGACAGGGGTATTTTCCGACTGAGATTGACGTATAAACGTGTTCTGTTATCTTTTACATTAAAGTTCCATGTTGTTCAATACAAGGTTGCTTCTGGATAAGGCAGGATTTTGGGAAAAATAACGTTTAACGCCGTTGAGAACGGCATGGGCTAGCTTTAATTGATAGCTTTCATCGTTTAAATGTGCTTCTTCCCCCGGGTTGCTAATAAAGGCGGTCTCAACCAGGATAGAAGGGATATCTGGGGATTTAAGGACGGCGAAGCCAGCTTGTTCGACATGACCGCTATGTAAATCATTGATATCATTAAGCTCCCCAAGGACATGGCGTGCTAATCTTATGCTGTCGTTTATAGTCGCTGTTTGCGATAAATCTAACAAGGTGCGCGCCAGATAAGGGTCTTTAACCGCAATGTTAATGCCGCCTATCAAGTCAGCTTCATTTTCTTTTTTGGCCAGCCAACGGGCTGCAGTACTGGTGGCGCCGTGTTCAGACAATGCAAATACAGACGAACCGTGTGCGTCAGGTTTAATAAAAGCATCGGCGTGGATGGAAATGAATAAATCCGCATGTGCGCGTCTGGCTTTTGTTACCCGACCCCCGAGCGGGATGAAATAGTCACCGTCACGCACCAAGACACCTCGCATATTATCAGTCTCGTTAATCAAGCCGCATAATCTGCGAGCAATAGCGAGAGTGACATTTTTTTCATGTGAACCATTTGCGCCTTTTGCACCGGGGTCTTCACCACCATGCCCGGCGTCAATGGCGATAATTAGGGTGCGGGTACGCATTTCGGTTTGTTTTTTGGGAGGAGGAGGCAGTGGTAGTGCTTCTTCCTTTTTAGTTTCAATCGCCGGATCTACCAGCGCCATGAGCGGATCCGCAGGTTGGTTTGGATAGACATCGAGTACCAGTCTGTAGCCGTATTCTCCTACCGGATTCAGATCGAATAATTGCGGCTTGATTTTGCCCTTGAGGTCGAGCACAAGTCTGACTGTACCCGGTTTGAATCGAGCCACGCGTACGCTTTTAATATAAGGATCGTTATTGCCTATTTTGGTGCTCAATGTGCTGAGGGCATCGTTTAGCTCGATATCGTCAAGATCAATAACTAAACGATCTGGATTTTCGATTGAAAACATATGATGACGGACGGCGGTCTTAGATTCTATCGTGAGACGGGTATAGTCCGCAGCAGGCCAAATTCGGGTTGCAGAAATTTCAATGCTTGCATGGGCTGATGATAGCCCGCTGACTAAAGCAATCAGCGTCAGATAAAATAGCTTGGAAAAAATTACAGCTGATTTAAACATGTTCGTCCTATAACGGTATTGCTTTTGAGCGTTGCAGTGCGTCCCCGGGTGAGAATGTCGAGATAAATTTCAATGTCGGCAGGAGGAATAAGCGCTTTTTCAGGCCATTCGATAAATAGAATATTCTCGCCGTTAAATTCATCCCGAAAACCAGCCTCATCCCACTCGCTTTTATCTTGTAAGCGATATAAGTCAAAGTGCCTAAGGTTTAAGTTTGCAACCAGATAGGGTTCAAGTAATGTGTAGGTCGGACTTTTGACACGCCCTTTATATCCCAGGCTGTTTAATACTCCTCGTACTAAACAGGTTTTTCCCGCACCTAAATCCCCGTGCAAATAAATCACCATACCCGGTTGTAAGTGCGTGGCGAGCCTGCTTGCCAATGCGAGTGTGGATTTCTCATCTGCCAGGGTAATTCGGCTATCATATGGTTTATGCACTATATCAATCCTCAATCAAAGCAATATCAGAAACTGGCAGAAAACATTCGTACATGGGCGCATACGCTGGGTTTTCAATCCGTAGGCATTACCGATACGGATTTAACGCAAGCGGAATCCGGTTTGTTGGACTGGCTGGCGAGAGGGTTTCACGGCGAGATGGATTATATGGCAAAACATGGTGTTAAGCGCAGTCGACCTGCTGAGTTACTGCCCGGTACCCTTCGTGTTTTAAGCTTGCGTATGAATTATTATCCGGGTGGCGCGTGTGATAGTGAAACGGTATTGGCGCAGGGCGATCGAGCTTTTATAGCGCGGTATGCGATGGGTCGTGATTATCACAAGTTAATGCGGAGTCGATTGGCCTCCCTGGCAGCCAGGATACGTGAGGCGGTGGCTGAGTATGATGGTCGTGTGTTTGTCGATAGCGCGCCGGTTATGGAAGTTGCCCTAGCCAGTAAATCGGGGATAGGGTGGCGGGGTAAACACACATTACTATTGACTCGGGATCAAGGATCCTGGTTTTTTCTGGGGGAAATTTATCTTAACCTACCTCTGCCTGTCGATGTGCCTGGAAAAGAATACTGCGGTACGTGTACGCGCTGTATTACAGTTTGCCCGACGCAAGCTATTCTTGCCCCTTACCAGTTGGATGCACGGCGTTGTATTTCCTACCTTACAATAGAATTGCAGGGGAGCATACCGCCACAATTTCGTTCCCTTATCGGTAATCGAATTTACGGTTGTGACGATTGTCAATTAGTCTGCCCCTGGAATCGGTTTGCTAAATTAACGGTTGAGCCGGATTTTGCAGTCAGACATGGACTGGATGATGTGGGATTGCTTGATCTGTTTGATTGGACTGAGGTGCAGTTTAAAGAAAGGATGGCGGGGAGTGCCATACATCGTATTGGATATGAGCAATGGTTGCGAAATATTGCTGTGGCGCTGGGGAATGCGCCTAAAAATGAGGCTGTGATTTTCGCGTTGCAAGCTAAATCGCATCATCCTTCGGTGATAGTACGCGAGCATATTTTATGGGCATTGGCGCAACATCTGTGAAAATTGCTTTAATTTTCAACAGAATGAGAAAATTAGGATTCAGCACAAGCTCTAAGTAAAAATATAGATGACATATTTTCCGATGCGATTAAGCATTAAAAATCCGCTCAGTGGTGATTTCTCGGTTCTCAGTTCTCGGTTCTGAGAAAATGTTGGAATGTGAGACCTGACCGTTCGCAGTAACAGCAGTAAATCTAGCGGGTTGAAGTCCCGTCCGGGGAGTTGTCCGTACACCTCGGTAGTATGAGGAAGCGGCGTCGTGGTAACGCGGGGTCGT
>CAIOSY010000141.1 GCA_903861075.1 uncultured Nitrosomonadales bacterium | reverse complement strand
GTTAATCCACGCGCATCACGCACTGTGCCGTTTGTATCCAAAGCGACAGGTGTGCCCCTTGCTAAAATTGCAGCGCGCTGTATGGCAGGTCAAAGTCTGGCGCAACAAGGAATTACTGCTGAGGTCATCCCGCCCTTTTACTCCGTCAAGGAAGCCGTGTTTCCATTTATAAAATTTCCCGGTGTGGACATTATCTTAGGTCCGGAAATGAAATCCACGGGGGAAGTAATGGGTGTCGGGGATACGTTTGCCGAAGCTTTTGTTAAGTCACAACTGGCTGCCAGTGTAAAATTGCCAAAAAATGGTAATGTGTTCATCAGTGTACGTGATGCGGACAAGATGGGTGCCGTAGAAATCGCGCGAACTTTGTCTGAATTGGGTTTTACTTTGCTCGCAACACGCGGAACGGCCTCTGCTATTGTGGCGGCCGGTGTGCCCGTTAAGTCGGTTAATAAAGTTGCCGAAGGTCGTCCTCATATTGTTGATATGGTAAAGAATGGCGAAGTTAATCTCATTATCAATACCGTGGAGAGCAAGCCTGCTGTAATGCGTGACTCCTATTCAATTAGACATGCCGCTTTGCAAGGTAGGGTGACCTATTACACGACATTGGCTGGTGCGCGGGCTGCGTGTGTCGGTATGCAGCACTTAGCTGATTTGCAAGTATATGATTTGCAGACGCAGCATCAAAGAATTTCAGCTGTTGGTTGCTAGCCGATTTGCTTTGTGAATTTATAACGCGCGCCTAATTTTTAGAAAGTATGAGTATGATCAAGATTCCATTGACATTGGTTGGCGCAGATAAATTACGCCAAGAGTTACATAAGTTGAAAACAGTTGAGCGCCCCTGGGTGATCAATGCAATCTCTGAGGCGCGTGCGCAGGGTGATCTGTCGGAAAATGCCGAATATGAGGCGGCTAAAGACAGACAAGGGTTTGTTGAAGGTCGTATTATTGAACTGGAAAGCAAGTTGGGTAGTGCGCAGATTATTGATCCCAAAACGCTGAATGCGAATGGTCGTTGTGTGTTTGGTTCGACTGTTATTCTCGAAGAAATGAGTACGGGTGAAGTCGTAACGTATCAGATCGTAGGGGATGATGAAGCGAATATCAAGGAGCTGAAAATTTCTATCAGTTCACCGATTGCACGTGCCTTGATAGGAAAAAGCAGCGGGGATGTGGCCGAAGTAAAGACGCCAGGCGGCGTTCGTGAGTATGAGTTGATGGAGGTTCAGTATCTCTGATGCGGGTGAGTAGAAAGTGGTGAGTTAGGAGTGGTTTGATACAGTCCACTTACTACTTACCACTTACCACTTGCCGCTTATTGATTTACCTGTTGCCTAGTTGTTTTTTGGTGAGTGGCTTTTTCCCTTTGTGGCGTGGCATTTCACGCAATTCTATTTTTTTCTCTTCGGGATTTGGCAGATAGACAACGAGTATTTTGCCTATATGCTGTACAGCGGCAGCATTAAGTTTTGTGCAGATTTCTGCGAGGATATTTTCACGATCCGCACGTTCTGCCATAACGCGAATTTTAATAAGTTCATGAAGCTTTATGGTGACTTCGATTTCTTTTAATACGGATTCTGTCAAACCCGCATTGCCTATTATGACAGTGGGTTTTAACTGGTGCGCACGACCCTTGAGGGTGAGGCGTTCTGCGACGGTCAAAGATAGCATATTTATTCTCAATTTTTTTTAAGGTGTGGATTCTAAACGATGAAGCCTTCCAAAACCAGTAAACAGTGGATGCGTGAGCATATAAATGATCCTTTTGTGCAAATGGCGCAAAAAGAAGGCTATCGTTCCCGTGCCGCATACAAATTGTTAGAGATTAACGAAAAAGATCATTTGCTCAAACCCGGTCTGGTTGTTGTTGATTTAGGTGCGGTACCCGGGGGCTGGTGTCAGGTGGCGGGAGCGATAATAGGAGATAGCGGTAAAGTGATTGCCCTTGATTTATTACCCCTGGAACCTTTGCGTGGGGTTGAGTTCATACAAGGCGACTTTCGAGATGAAGACATCCTAAAAAAACTTGAATCAAGTTTGGGTGGCAAAACGGTGGGTCTTGTAATTTCAGATATGGCCCCCAACTTCAGCGGGGTGTCTCAGGTTGACCAGGATCGTTCTATTTATTTGGCCGAGCTTGCCATGGAATTCGCATTTGAGCATTTAAACCCTGAGGGCAGTTTTTTGGTTAAGGTATTTCAGGGGGTTGGATTTGAAGCCTATATGAAGTTAATGCGGACTCGTTTTTCCAAAGTTGTGGCGCGAAAACCTAAGGCGTCCCGTGATCGTAGTAGCGAAGTGTATCTGTTGGGAACAGGAATGCTTGAGTAATCAGCTAATACATAGTCTAATTGCATACCTCTGTCGTCTTGCCGTATAAGGAATTATTTTGAACAATTTTAAAAGTATTGCAATCTGGTTGGTCGTGGCACTCGTTTTGATGACCGTCTTCAATCAGTTTAACTCGCACCAGCAGCAATCAGCGCAGGCGCATCTTGATTATTCGGCTTTTTTAGATAGCGTTAAAAAAGGTCAAATTACTAAGGTTGTTATTGAAGGCCGAACATTAAATGCAACCACGACGGATGGCAAACGCATTAGTACGTATGCGCCTAGTGATTTGTGGATGGTTTCAGATTTACTTAAAAATGGTGTCAATGTTGAAGCCAAACCAGAGGAAGAGCAATCTTTCCTGATGAGTATTTTTGTGTCGTGGTTCCCCATGATTTTGTTGATTGGTGTCTGGATATTTTTCATGCGCCAGATGCAAGGTGGAGGCAAAGGGGGCGCGTTTTCATTTGGAAAGTCCCGTGCGCGTATGCTGGATGAGGCAAAAGAGCGCGTGACCTTTGCGGATGTGGCCGGGTGTGATGAAGCCAAGGAAGAAGTGTCTGAATTGGTCGATTTTTTACGTGACCCGACAAAATTTCAGAATTTGGGTGGACGTATTCCCCGTGGTGTACTGATGGTGGGGAGTCCGGGTACGGGAAAAACCTTGCTGGCTAAAGCCATTGCTGGCGAAGCGAAAGTTCCATTCTTTTCAATTTCCGGATCGGATTTCGTGGAAATGTTTGTAGGGGTGGGCGCGGCACGCGTGCGCGATATGTTTGAGCAGGCCAAGAAGCAATCCCCTTGTATTATTTTCATTGATGAAATTGATGCCGTTGGCCGTCAGCGGGGTGCAGGCGTCGGTGGCGGTAATGACGAGCGTGAACAAACGCTCAATGCATTGCTTGTGGAAATGGACGGTTTCGAAGGTGCCTCAGGGGTGATCGTGATTGCCGCAACCAATCGACCCGATGTATTGGATGCCGCTTTGTTGCGTCCAGGGCGTTTTGATCGTCAAGTTGTCGTTCCCTTGCCTGATATTCGCGGTCGTGAACAAATTCTACAGGTTCATATGCGTAAAATTCCTTGTGCTCAGGATGTCGATGCCAATGTGATTGCACGCGGAACGCCGGGTATGTCGGGAGCTGACCTGGCTAATCTGGTCAATGAAGCAGCCTTGTTTGCCGCACGTCGTACCAAGCGTTTTGTTGAAATGGATGATTTCGAGGCCGCTAAAGATAAAATTTTTATGGGCGCAGAGCGTCGGTCTATGGTGATGCCGGAAGAAGAACGCCGGAACACGGCATATCATGAGTCCGGGCATGCTGTGGTTGCGAAGCTTTCACCCAAGACGGATCCTGTTCACAAGGTGACCATTATTCCGCGTGGACGTGCCCTGGGTTTGACCATGCAATTGCCGTCTGAAGATCGCTATAGTATGGATAAGGAGCGCATTTTATCTACCATCGCTGTTTTGTTTGGCGGGCGTATCGCCGAAGAAGTGTTTATGCATCAGATGACAACGGGCGCATCGAATGACTTTGAACGTGCGACTGATATGGCACGCAAAATGGTGACGCAGTGGGGGATGTCAGATGCCTTAGGTCCTATGGTCTATGGCGAAAATGAAGGCGAAGTGTTTTTGGGGCGTTCGGTGACGACGCACAAAAATATATCCGAAGCGACGATGCAGAAAGTGGATAACGAAATACGTCGTATTATTGATCAGCAATACGCTCTGGCGCGTCATTTAATTGAAACGCATCGGGACAAGATTGAAGCCATGACGCACGCCTTGCTCGAATGGGAAACGATAGACGCGGATCAAATCAATGACATCATGGCGGGTAAATCACCGCGCCCGCCTAAACCTTCGCAATCGACACAAACGCCTCAACCACCCAAAGATCAGACTCCGACGGCACCGGCTGTTGCACCTGATACCCCTGTGCAACCCGCGCAGGAAATCTGAAAACAGGATCTAGGATACGGGATTCGGGAGTTAGTAAAAACGCTGCCTGCATCCCGTATTTCATCCTGCCTCATCATGCTCTCCTGCGGCCAGTTTCAATTCGATCTCACCCGTCCACTTGTGATGGGTATCGTCAATGTTACGCCTGATTCTTTTTCGGACGGGGGCAGGCAGGGGCTAGCCGCCATTGAACATGCGAGACAACTGATTGCAGAAGGCGCGAATATCCTCGATATAGGAGGGGAATCTACGCGTCCAGGTGCAACACCTGTCAGCATACAAGAAGAGCTGGATCGGGTCTTGCCTGTCATAGAAGGTCTGCGTGATGTGACGGTTGCGCTCTCTATTGACACCTTTAAACCAGAAGTGATGCGGCAGGCGATACATTACGGGGTTAGTATCGTTAATGATATCAATGCATTACAAAATGATACGGCGATGCAGCTTGTAGTTAATAGCAACGTCGGCGTATGTTTAATGCACAAGCAGGGCGAGTCACTTACCATGCAGATCAATCCTTCTTACCGTGATGTTATATCGGAGGTTGTTGATTTTCTGACTGGGAGAGTGAAAGCCACTGTCACGGCCGGTGTTGCTCGGCAACGCATCATTATTGATCCGGGTTTCGGTTTTGGGAAATCGGTGGCGCATAATTTCGATTTATTGAAAGAATTTAATCAGCTGACGAAATTGGGTGTGCCTGTATTGGCGGGATTGTCGAGAAAATCAATGCTAGGTGCTGTTACGGGGGGGGCTACCAGTCAGCGCGTCTGTGCCAGTGTCGCTGGTGCATTGATCGCCGTGCAGCGAGGTGCTTCTATCGTGCGGGTTCACGATGTGCGGGCAACAGTGGATGCATTGAAAGTCTGGAATGCAATAAATGGAGAAATTAAATGAGTAAAAAATATTTTGGTACGGACGGAATACGCGGACGAGTCGGCGAGTTCCCGATAACGCCCCAGTTTGTCATGAATCTAGGCTATGCCGCAGGTCGAGTGCTGGCGAATGCCGAGCATACCTCGGGTGAGCGCTCTGCGGTGTTGATTGGAAAGGATACCCGGATCTCAGGGTATATGCTTGAATCTGCTTTGCAAACGGGACTGATAGCTGCCGGGGTTGATGTCTATTTGGCGGGCCCCATTCCTACTCCCGCTGTGGCGTATTTGACCCGAACTTTACGTCTACAAGCAGGTATTGTGATTTCAGCGTCACACAATCCGTATGAAGATAATGGGATTAAGTTCTTTTCTGCGTTCGGAAATAAACTGCCGGATGATGTTGAACATCAGATTGAAGCGGGTATTGAGGAGCCAGTTACCATAGATGCGCCCGGTAATTTGGGTAAGGCACGTCGATTGGAAGATGCTGTGGGTCGATATATCGAATTTTGTAAGGGGACGTTTCCTGCTTCTATGAATTTACGCGGCATGAAGATCGTTGTAGATTGCGCTCATGGGGCAACTTATCATATAGCACGCCATGTTTTTCACGAACTGGGTGCAGAGGTTGTTGCTATCGGCGTGCAACCGGATGGCAAGAATATCAATCACGGCTATGGTGCGACGGCTCCCGCTAATTTGCAAAAGGCGGTGATTGAACATCGTGCTGATATTGGTATCGCTTTAGATGGCGATGGTGACAGGTTGATTATGGTTGATAGCCAGGGCGTGCTATTCGATGGTGATCATTTGTTGTTTGTTATTGCCCGTTATCGAAAGGATCAAGGCAGTATGGTAGGCGGGGTGGTCGGAACCTTGATGACGAATTTATCATTCGAGCACGCGATGCGGCGTATGGATATCCCCTTTTTGCGCGCCCGGGTCGGGGATCGTCATGTGATGGAGTTATTGCAGGAACAGGGTTGGCAATTAGGAGGGGAAAATTCAGGACATATTATTTGTCTGGATAAACATAGTACGGGCGATGGCATCGTCTCTGCACTGGAGGTGCTACAGGCACTGCGTACCCAAAATCTGACGTTGTCTGAAGCAGCGGGGGATTTGCAGTTGTATCCGCAAGTGCTTATCAACGTCAAAGTTGCCAGAGGCGTGGATTGTTTAGGGCATACTGAGGTGAGGGCGGTGGTCGAAGAAGTGGAACGTAACCTAGATGGACGCGGTCGTGTTTTGTTACGACCTTCAGGAACTGAGCCACTATTGCGTGTAATGGTAGAGGGCGAAAATAAATTGCTGGTCGAGCAATCTGCTCAACAGATTGCTACTGTGGTGCGTAGATTGGCAGCACTCTAAGGGCGTTGAAGATGCCGTAGCAGGTAATCCCATATTAACAGACATAAAAAGTAGATTTTTTATAGCATATCTATGGCAAAAAGAGGATGATGCTCTGTGACGCTTGGTTGAATACAAGAGGATTTTGAATTGAAATGAACGTGACGTGTCGGAAATATTTAGAGGGTGATGATGAGGGGGGATTTTTAAAATCTCACGCTACGCTTGCTATATGTTTTACTACCTTTGCATTTTGTTTGTTTTTGACATATCAGTTAACACAGTCTGCACAATGGGATATTGATCAAAAAACGCAAGCTTATTTCGATTTTCGTGTGCGAGAAGCCATAGAGCGTGTTGAGAATCGACTGCAGTCTTATCGTCAGGTTTTGTATGGTGCGGCGGGTTTGTTTGAGGCATCGAAGCAAGTTGATCGTGATGAGTTCAGGCAATATGTCGATGAGCAGCATTTAAGTCAGTATTACCCGGGGATTCAAGGGGTGGGTTTTTCCCTTGTGATACCGGCAGCCCAAAAAGATCAGCATATTGCCCGGATTCGGCGGGAGGGTTTTGTAGACTATACCCTGCGTCCCGCCGGTCTTCGTGATATTTATACTTCTATTGTTTATCTTGAGCCGTTTATCGGGCGCAATCTTCGCGCTTTTGGTTACGATATGTATTCGGAACCTGTGCGTCATGCAGCGATGCTTGCTGCGTTGGAAAACAATCAGACCAGTTTGTCGGGAAAAGTCACGCTGGTTCAAGACTTGGATGTTAAAAAGCAAGCCGGTTTTTTGATGTATTTCCCTATCTATTCCAATGCGCACCGGCATGATACCCTCTCTGAACGACGTGCCAATATTCTGGGTTGGGTATATGCGCCATTTCGTATGAATGATTTTATGAAAGGAATATTAGGCGAGCAGGCGAGCGATCTGGATATGGAAATCTACGATGGAATGAAGATCGCTGCTAACACCCTGATGTATGACAGCGATGAAGTAATCGGCGCTTTATCCTTGGTGAACAGTAGTTATCAGAATTATTCTTTGAAATTTGCTGATCACACCTGGCTGCTTCGTCTGCGGCCCGCCCCTTCGATTATTGCTCGATTTGATACCTCACGTCCGAAACTGATTGCAACAGTCGGCACCATTATAAGTTTCCTGTTGTCAGGTTTGCTGGCGATGTTGTTGAGTGGACGAACTGTTGCCACCAAAGTTGCACAGCGTATGAATAAGGAACTGATAGACGAGCAGCAGCGTTTGGAGTTGGCAACCCGTGCGGCGCAGCTTGGTATCTGGGATTACGATATTAAGAAAAATATTATCGTTTGGGATGATCAGATGTTTGCGCTCTATGGTGTTAATCGCAGTGATTTTTCCAGTGCTTATGAAGCCTGGTTGTCGCGCCTGCATCCGGATGATTTAGTCCGATGCGACCATGAGATTAAGGATGCGATTGCAGGTATTAAGCCCTTTTCCACCGAGTTTCGTGTCATACACGCTGATGATAGCATTCGTGTAATCAAGGCGATTGCCGATGTTTTTTGTGATGCGCAAAGTGTTGTGGTACGCATGGTGGGCGTGAGCTGGGATGTTACTGAGTTGGCGGTTCAAAATGAGGAGAAAAGGAAGCGTGCTGATGAGTTATACAAGTTAGCCTTCCATGATCCCTTAACTCAAATGCCTAATCGCGCACTGTTTTTTGATCGATTTTCGCAAATGTTGTCACGAGCACAGCGTGATAAAAGTCAGGTGGCGCTGATATTTGCTGATTTAGACGGGTTTAAAAATATCAATGATTTGTATGGTCACAAAATAGGTGATGGTGTTTTACAAATCGTCGCGCAACGGTTAAATATGTGTTTGCGTGAAACAGATACCGCAGCACGTTTGGGTGGCGATGAGTTTGCCATTATTATCGGTAGTTTCGAGGATGCAAGGCAGGTTGCTTTGGTTGCTGACAAGATTATCCATTCGGTTAATGCCAAAATGATATTGGCAAATGGCATCGTATGTCATGTAGGCGTGAGTATAGGAATTAGCCTGTTTCCTGAGAACGGCAGAACGATGGATCAGTTGCTGGCAGGTGCGGATATCGCAATGTATGATAGCAAGCTCAATGGTAAAAATATCAAAACTTTCTGTACAGGAAAATTAGATAGTGGCGGGGAAGCCTGGATTGAAATTACAGCACAAAACTTGCTCGGAATCGACGAGTTAGATGAACAGCACAGTAATTTAGCACGCTTAATCAATTTGATGAATATTGCTTGGGAATCGGGGTGTCCCCAGAAATTGTTACTTTTGTTTAATGAGTTGATTAATGCGACGGCAGAACACTTTGCCTGCGAAGAGCATTTTATGTCGCAGTGTGCCTATCCCGATCAATCCGAGCACGAGGCTTCTCATCAGGTTTTGATAAAAATGGCCGGAACATTATATGAGCAGTTGAGTCACGGGAGTGAGCCGCTTGCTTTGCAAACACTTAAGGATTGGTTGCTCAATCATATTATCGAAGCCGATAAACCTATGGTGAAATATATGCTAAGAAATTGAAATATAAGATTTTTTACATAAAAATATACATCTTGAGCGCTTTCATCTTTTTTATGTCTGGCCATTTATGAATTTAGCAGCTTAACAAGGCAGATATTTCATCTTCTGAGTCGTAAAATCGAATTGCTGTTGTACGTTCGAACCTCACGTTTCCTGGAAGAAATGAAGCTGGCACACAGCGATGGCAGTTTCCGGAAACGACTGATGCAAATCGCCAAAGTGGATATGCTCATTCTCGATGATTGGGGGCTGTCCACTTTGACGCAAT
>CAIOSY010000140.1 GCA_903861075.1 uncultured Nitrosomonadales bacterium | reverse complement strand
CCTCAAAGCTAAAATCCACCTTCACGTCGTGACTGCCTGAATCCGGTTGCCATTTAACCGTGATGCGTTGGATGATGCCTTGAAGATAATCCCGCTGCTGTTCTTCAGTTCATGCCTCACGCCGTATCTCTCTATTACCGAATTCATCCAGCCAGTGCTGCCATTTCGCCCGTTTTAAGGCTACTTGCAGGTTGAGCTTGAGGCTGGTGATGGCGTGACTGAGTTCGTTGATTCTGTGGTGTGTTCCATTTTGAACAATCCCAATGTGCGGTAGCTAACGTTTCTGTATTTGCTGTGCCGACCTGGAAATTTTAAAGCGTGAATTTGTCCACTTCCTTCCGCGTTGCTTCTGCAATATGAGACAGCTCTATGACTGTCGCGGTGATTTCTTCTGCCGCTGCCGCATTGCTTTGAGCGATTCGAGTCAGATTTGATACGTTGCTATTGATTTCACCCACTGCGGAATTTTGTTCTTCCAGCGACGCAGAAATACGGTGCATCATCGAGTTGGAATCAACGGATCCTGCTTCTATTTTATCCATATCCAGCGCAATATTTTTGACTGACTCAACGGCCAGCTTTGCATCTGTCACCGCCTGCTGAACCAAAAGAGTAATTTCCTGCGTACTCGCTGCTGAGTTTGCTGCCAGTTTACCGACCTCTTCCGCGACGACGGCGAAGCCGCGACCGTGTTCCCCGGCTCGAGCGGCCTCAATTGCCGCATTAAGACTCAATAAATTCGTCTTGTTTGCGATGGCTTCAATGACCTCGGTAATTTTAGTGATTTTTTCTGAATTGGCTGCGATGCTATTAACTTGCATCACCATATCTTGCATTTTATTTTTTCCATCTCGTACGATGTTTAGTGATTCCTGTGCTTTATGACTTGCTATATCAGTACTTTCACTGACGTCGGATATGGCCGCAGCCGTCTGCCGAATCGCTGTCGCTACCTGATTGAAAGCGTGCATCTGATTTTGAGCGCCTACGCTAATCTGACCAATTGCGACACTACTTTGGTTTGCTGCTGAAGCAACTTGCCGGGCATTGGCATTGATCATATTCAGTGCTCGCGACAAGCCGTCCAGTGACAAATTGATGGCTTGTTTCAATCGGTGCAAGTCACCCTGTCCTTCTGCATTGACGCGTTCTGACAAATCACCCTGAGCCACTTTTTCCATTACCTGTCCGACGTCGCCCAGCATATATTGCATGGCCTGCATTGCCTGGGTAGCCTGATCAACTGCAAGTTTAAATTCACCTTCAACCTGAGCATCAACCCTCATGGCGAAATTGCCTTCAATTAACGCTTGCATCAATCGTATCAAGGCCGCCATGGTAAGTTCAAGTTTAGAAATTGACCCGTTGATTCCTTCTTTTAGTCGCGCCAGGTCACCGCGTGCCTCCGCACTTACCCTGTGACTAAAATTACCTTGTGCGACTTCACTCATGACGTGATTGGTATCGGATAAGATCGTTTGCAAGGCGGTCATCATGTTATTAAAAGCGGCTGCGGTTTGACCAATTTCATCCACGCCCGCCGGAGCGCGAATACTAAGATCATGATTCTCTCCAATATGCACCATCACATCACGGAGTCCGCGCGTGGAATCAATCATATTTTTCGCAATTTGGAACATCAAAGCAAATAATATTAAAACGACAATCGCCAATATTCCCAGTGATTTAATCAGGTGTGCACGAAACACGGCATCCACATCATCCAGATAAATGCCGGAACCAATAATCCAGCCCCACGGTTCAAATCCAGACACGTAGGAAATTTTAGCGACCGGCTGTTCATGACCGGGTTTGGGCCATAAATATTGTACGAAACCCGCCTTGTTATGTTGTACCTCATGTACAAAAGCCATAAACAGCTTCAAACCGGCAGGGTCCTTAATTTCGGATAGGTCTTTACCATCTAATTCTGGTTTGATCGGGTGCATGATCATGCGGGGCTGCATATCATTGATCCAGAAATAATCGTTATTGCCGTAGCGCAGCTGTTTAATTTCAGCGATAGCAGATTGTTTCGCCTGTGTTTCGGAAAGGTTGCCTGCTAATTGCAGTTGATGATAATGCACCAAAATTCCTTGCGCCGTCTCAACCACATGTTGTGTTTTTACTTCGCGATCATTGAGCAAAATATTTTTTTCAGCGATGAGATCTAGGATGGGGATGGTTATTAAACCCAACAGAGAAATGGCAATTAGCAATATAAATTTACTGCGTATCATCAACTTGCTTAACATGGTGGCCTTTACTCTATGGGTAGAACGGGGTTATTTAACGGGTTGTCGTAGCTCGGTATTATTTCAATTTATTGTTGTACCATGCCATGGCTTGTTAACGTTTAACTGATGCCTATTTGATGAAGAAAAATTTTGCTAAATACCCGTCGTAAGGCGGTCAGCTCAAAAATATCCAAACCATTTGTAGCAGCAAAATTATCACGATTATTCTTAACAGGGCGTTGCGTTTTTTCTGTTCCACCAGCAACTTTTGCATTGTAATCTCCAGTCCGATTGAGGGCTGTTCGATTAAACGTTGATGCAATAGACGAGGTAGATGAGGCAGTAGCGTGACGTAACGCGGGGCTTCTGCTTTTAATGACTTTAATAAGCCGCGCCAACCCACTTGTTCGCTCATCCAGCGTTCTAACCACGGCTTGGCGGTTTTCCATAAATCCAATTCCGGATCAAGCTGTAATCCGAGTCCTTCAATGTTAAGTAAGGTTTTTTGCAGTAATACGAGTTGCGGCTGAATTTCAATGCCAAAGCGTCTGGATGTTTGGAAGAGTCGCAGCAGTACGCGACCAAAGGAGACTTCGCGTAGCGGTCTATCGAAAATAGGTTCGCAGACGGCGCGGATGGCAGATTCCAGTTCGTCCACACGGGTTTCTGCAGGAGCCCATCCGGATTCGATATGCACTTCGGCGACACGTTTATAGTCGCGCTGAAAGAATGCGATAAAATTCTGTGCCAGATAGTTTTTGTCTATATCCGTCAATGTGCCCATGATGCCGAAATCCAGCGCAATATAGCGGCCGTCTGTTGCAACCTGAACGTTTCCGGGGTGCATATCAGCATGAAAAAATCCATCACGGAATACTTGGGTATAAAATATCTCAACCCCCTTGGCGGCGAGTTCGGGAATATCAATACCCGCATTTTTTAGCATATCAATCTGACCAATCGGCATGCCATACATACGCTCCATCACCATCACATCTGCAGTACAGTAATCCCAGTACATTTCAGGGACAAGCAGCAGTTTTGAGCTGGAAAAATTACGTCGCAACTGGCTGCCATTGGCGGCTTCTCGCGTTAAATCCAGTTCGTCGGTTAAATGCTTTTCAAATTCCTCTATGACTTTACGTGGTTTGAGACGACGACCGTCCGCCCAGAGTCTTTCTACCCAATCGGCAGCAATTTTAATGAGTGCTATATCATGCGCAATGGTGAGAGAAATGCCGGGGCGCAATATTTTAACCGCGACTTCGCGACCATCGTGCAGCACGGCGAAATGAACCTGTGCGACCGAAGCGCTGGCAACGGGCGTAGATTCAAAACTTTTAAAAACAGCAGCTAATGATTTTTTGTAGCTGGCTTCGAGCAGGGAAATGGCCTGAGCGGAGGGAAAGGGTGGCACCTGATCCTGTAGCTTGGCTAATTCATCGGCAAGATCCGTGGGCATAAGATCGCGGCGGGTTGAGAGCATTTGTCCGAATTTGACGAAGATAGGCCCCAAACTTTCCAATGCCATTCGCAATCGTACCGCACGAGGTTGCGAAATATTGCGCATGAAAAAAAGGATATTCAGTGGTGAACGTAACCAGCTCATACGCTCATGCGCCAGAATAAACTCGTCTAAACCGAAACTGATAACGACAAAGATTATTTTGAAGAGTCTAAAAAAACGCATGTGACATCAGTCCTTATTCGACAAGCGCATAACGCGCAGTTTCAATCTGGCCAAATCATCTTTTAGGGTGTCTACCTGCTGTATGAAGGTATTGATTTGTTCAGGTTTTGCGATGAGAGGATGCTCTTCCGTCCAGTATTCTGCCGTCGCTTGTGCCAGATTGACGAGCGACGTGCCAATACGTTGATTCTGTACGGTTTGAACGATGCGTTCAGCGGTAATGTCACCGGTTATTCGACTTAGGTCTTCCGCAGCATCCCAGCGTAAGTATTTGCTAAGATAGAAAATTTCAGCCAGAAGTGCCGCATCCCCCGAGCTTTTAATGTCAGCAAGTGCGAGTGCGTCATTTAGTGCCAGGCGGGGTAGCAGTGAGGGGGAAATAACACAGATTGCATCGGCGGTATGATCCGTTGTGCTCACCGAGCCATCTGGCATGACAGTACAGGAAAGCGAAAACGGCGCGATGTCAAATCGAACCGTTTTCCCTGAAAACCGTATCAGCCTTTCGTATGCCCAGCTATTTTGCGCGAGCAAATGATTCAATGCGGAAGCACAAAAGCGAGTGTACATGTTTAGTGTAGTGTCGTTTGCTCAATACCCGCTAGCAGCCAAACCGATTTATCATCTTTCAGGTTTTTCTGTACATGCCACATTTCATCGACAGTTTCCGGTGCGCCATTGTTTTCACTTAACTGTCCGGTGAAACGCACACTGGCAATAGCCCAGTCCCCTTCGTGGGTGACTTCAAGTAAGTCGGCATTGATTGCGATTACGTTGGTTGTTTGGGGTGTAGCATCGCGCTCTTGTATTTGCATGGAAACTTCAGCGAACATTTCAGGTGTTGTGTATTCGCGAATATCGTTTAAATCCCGTTTATCATTTGCGGCCTGCAGGCGGATGAAGGACATTTTTGCGCTGCGCAGAAAGCTTTCAACAGGAAAATCAGCAGGTATGTGGCCCTTCGTACTGGCCGAAACGGCCGCCGCCGCTCCGCCCCCCTGATATTGCTGAGCTGCCGCCGGTTGCTGAAAAGGGGCCCCTGCGCCTGCGTATTGCATAGCGGGTTGTTGCTTCTTTTTCAGCATGGAAATAATGAACATCACCGCAATACCCGCGAGTATCGCCATCAGTATGCCGCTCATTGCTCCACCCAATCCACCCATGCCACCAGCGAACATTGCGCCTAAGCCCGCACCAATGGCCAGACCGGCCAAGGGTCCCATCCATTTGTTGCCGGTTGAAGCGGGTGCGGCGGGCGCGGCAGCAGGTGCTGCTGCCGGCTGTGCTTTTTGTTGTGGTGCCATGGTGCGCTGTTTTCCTGCACTGCTGCCACCACCAAAACGCTTGGCTTCAGCGGTTGCGGCAAATAAGCTCAGGCAGGTCAGAACCAGGGTCAAAACAATAGCGAATTTTTTCATGTATTCCTCATTATCGGATGAATCAAAGTGGTGCGAAGTATAACAGTTGCTTTACGCGGAATCAGGCAATCTACTGCAGAATAAGTTTCATCTCGCTTTAGAAAAAACCTATACACGAAATTTTTTGTTGAGGCCGTCTTTTTGCCGGTATTATTTGATTATTTTGACATCCGTCACGAAATAGTCAGTTTCGCCAAAACAGGAAGACGGCAAGCCTTTGTGTTGTTCATAGCTGAGCGAAATGCGCTGACCTACCGTGGCATTGATTTTCGTTGCGATGGCCTCATTGCGCACCGAGAATATAAATTTTTCGGGTGCGGCGCCTGGCAGCGCGACGAGAGAGAGTTCCCCCTCCCAGGTTTTGCATAGCCAACCCTTGTGAGATAGCTTCTGCATAAAACCCGCCCGTTCGCCTTCTGAATAACTCCAATGTAAGGCGATCCAGATGTAAGCGCTAAAGATGGCGGCTATCAGGGCTATAAAAGTAAGAGCAATGGCGGCGGTGCGTGTGGGCATGAGTGTATTCCTGATCAAGTGAGCATAGGCGAGATTATAGTCAAGCCGCTCAAAATGCGGCGGGGCAATCAAATTCAAGTGGCGCGTTGGTGTGCGGGTGGGGCAGGCACAGGTGACAGGCGTGTAGCATCAACCGCTGTGCTGAGGGCCCGTCATATAAGCGATCGCCAACAACCGGATGACCGATGGCATTCATGTGAACGCGTAACTGGTGTGTGCGACCGGTCACGGGTTCGAGTGCCACCCGGGTGGCATCGGTATTGTTGGCGATCACTCTATAATGGGTCAGCGCAGTCTTACCTTCCGTCATATCCACTTTTTGTCGGGGTCGGTTGAGCCAGTCGGCGCCTACGGGTAAATTCACCTCACCGGTTTCAGGTTCAAGTTTTCCGGCAACCACTGCCACATAGCGTTTTATCACGATGCGTTCGCTGAACATTTGCGAGAGACGCCGCTGCATAGCGATACCCCGCGCGAATACGATCAGACCGGATGTTGCCATGTCGAGGCGGTGCACGATCAGCGCATTCGGATGGCGTTGCTGGATACGTTTAGACAGGCAGTCCTGCTTATCTTCGCCACGTCCGGGTACGGCTAATAATCCTGCCGGTTTATTGACCACCAGTAGATATTCGTCGTCGTAGATGAACTCCATCTGACTATTTCGTTCCATTATCGGGCACAGGAGTCAGGCCGACAGGGTTGGCCGGTACTTTTTTTGTGCGATTCTTGGCTGGATCGGCGAAACGGAATCGACCAAACAGCACGCATCCCTTCATTCCCAAATCGCAGGGGATATTGTTTACACGAGTACATATTCCCTTGATGTCGTGCGGGCAACCCCAAGCGCTCATGTTTTTTATGCCTTTTTCACGAACTCGGTTTTGAGCTGCATTGCGCCTATCCCGTCAATCTTGCAATCGATATCGTGATCGCCATCCACCAGACGGATGTTTTTGACCTTGGTGCCGACCTTGACGACTGAGGAAGAACCCTTAATCTTCAAATCCTTGATTACCGTGACCGAGTCGCCGTCCACCAGCACATTGCCGAAGGCGTCCTTGTAGACTCTCACCTGTTCGCCGGCTTCGGCTGCGGCTTCCTTCGACCATTCGTGGCCACATTCAGGGCAGACGTATTGGCTGCCGTCGTCGTAGGTGAATTCTGAACCGCATTGTGGGCATTTTGGTAAACCGCTCATGGTATTTCCTGTATCTTATTGATTAATAATTGATTTGTTAAAATTGTTACGAGCCAACCCGCATTTTTTTTCTGAATAGATCGAAGTGTATTTTGAATCTCTTTTTCCAAGATTTTCCACTGTACCCCCAAAAAATATTAACTGCATTTTCCAATGACGCATTACAGCTTATAGCCTCTATGCACCGCCACGATGCCGCCGGTCAGGTTGAAGTATTCAACGTGCTCAAGACCCGCCTCTATCATCATCTGTTTGAGCTCTTCCTGTCCCGGGTGCATACGAATGGATTCGGCCAGGTATTTGTAGCTGTCCGCGTCACCTGCGATCATCTGTCCCATCTTCGGCAGTAATTTGAAAGAATAAAAGTCGTAGGCCTTTTCCAGTGGTTTAGCTACTTTGGAAAATTCCAGCACAATCACACGACCTCCCGGCTTTAACACGCGCTTCATCTCGCGCAGTGCGGCTTCTTTGTGTGTGACGTTGCGCAGACCGAAGGCGATGCTCACACAATCGAAGTAATTGTCCGGAAAAGGCAGATGTTCGGCATCGCATTGCGTAACCGGGGTGCTGATGCCTTCATCGAGCAGGCGGTCACGCCCCACGCGCAACATGGCGTTATTGATGTCGGTGAGTACGACCTGCCCTGTGCTGCCCACAGCTTTTAAAAACAGGCGCGATAAATCTGCCGAGCCGCCTGCAACATCTAGTACGCGTTGCCCTGTTCGTACACCGCTGACACTGATTGCATAGCGTTTCCAGAGGCGGTGCAGGCCGACCGACATCAAGTCATTCATGATGTCGTACTTGCTGGCCACCGAGGTGAATACACCGGCAACGCGGCGAGCCTTGTCCGTTTCGTCTACGGTTTCGAAACCGAAGTGGGTTTTACTCATGGTTTTGCTCCTATTGCGGCTCGCGACACTCGCCCGCCATTTCCAGTCTATTGAGGTAATCGTGCCACATACCATCCTGATATTGCCCCAGTTCATGCAGATAACCCCAGGTATACAGACCTGTATTGTGTCCATCGTCGAATAGGAGCTTCATCGCATAACTACCGACGGGTTCAAGGCCGGTCAGTATGACATTTCGTTTGCCCGTTTGCAGTATTTCCTGCCCCGGGCCATGGCCGCGTACTTCGGCAGAGGGTGAAAAAACACGCAGGAACTCGAATGGCAAGCGATAGCGCATACCGTCATCAAAGGCGAGTTCCAGCACTTTTGATTGTTGGTGCAAGGTGATTTCGATAGGTATCGGAACGGTGTTCATAGTGATCTGATTTTAGTTAACAATGCAGTTGTTGAACGTTCATGCAGAAATGGAATGCTGTGCACGACCCCGCCCCATGCCAATACCTCGCGGTTACCAACGATATTTTCAGGTTTCCAGTCGCCGCCTTTTACTAAAACATCCGGGTGACAGGAGAGAATCAGGTTGAGCGGCGTATCGTCATCGAACAAAATGACCATGCTGACGGATTCCAGTGCGGCTAACACCAATGAGCGATCGACTTCGCTATTGATGGGGCGATCCTCACCCTTGCCTTGTCGTTTTACCGAGGCATCGCTATTGACGCCAATCACCAGAGATGCACCTAAATCCCGTGCCTGAGCAAGATAAGTGACATGCCCGCGATGTAAAACATCAAAGCAGCCGTTGGTAAAAACTAAGGGGCGAGGCAGAGCCGCAATACGCTGGCTAAGCTGTATTGCGTCGCACAATTTTGCTTCGAAGCGGGGCGGGGTATTCATCTTATTCGACAAACTCGAAAAGCGGGACGATGCGTGTAGCGCCCCGACTACCGCTCGCAACCTCAGTGGCGGCAGTCGCCTCCGCATGAGTGACTATGCCCATCAAATACACAACACTGTTTTCAGTGACCACTTTAATGCTGGTGGCGCTGAAGTTTTTGTTTCCCATGAAACGCATCTTCACGTTTGAGGTGATGAGCGTGTCGTTGCTGCGGGAACTGAGCGATGCCAAGGGCGCAACAGCCAGTTCGTTGTAAATTTTACCGGTGTTTTGGATGTTGGCAACAATGCGTTCGACTTGAGTTTTTGCTGCTGGATCAGGAACCTCCCCGCTGATCAGTATGGTTCTGTTAAAGCTGGTGACATTAACATGCACCTCACTTTTAAACTGTTTACCGACGCGGTCGAATGCCTTGGTTTCAATCGCTTGATCTTCCACATAGGCGCCGCTGGTACGACGATCATTTACCATTAAAGCGCCAGCTCCCGCCCCTGCCGCAATAACAGGAAAGCAACCTTGCAGTGAGGCTGACAAAATCAATATAAAAACCAGGATACGCATTATTATTCTCCCATCAACTGATAATCAATCGCATCGCAAATGCAATGCAAGGCAAGTAAGTGAACTTCCTGAATCCGCGCAGTGCTGCGTCCGTCAACACAAATCGAAACATCCCCGGGTTTCAATATACTAGCCATTTCTCCACCATCGCGTCCTGTTAAGGCGACGACGCGCATATTGCGGTCATGCGCCGCATGGATTGCTGCGACGACATTGGTTGAATGTCCGCTGGTAGAAATAGCTAACAGGCTATCACGAGGCAAGCCTAAAGCCCGCACTTGTTTGGAAAAAATCAGGCTGAAATCATAGTCGTTGGCAATGGATGTCAGAACCGAGCTGTCGGTCGTCAATGCGACGGCAGCCAGGCCCGGCCGTTCAATTTCGAAGCGATTGAGTAATTCTGCGGCAAAGTGTTGCGCATCTGCCGCTGAGCCGCCATTGCCGCAGCACAGGATCTTTCCGTCATTTGTGACGCAGTCAAAAAATAGTTGCGCAGCATCGGCGATAGGTTGTGCCAATGCGTCCTTGATCTTCAATTTGAGTTCAGCGCTGTCGGTAAAATGTTTTATGATGCGTTTAGTGATGTCCATATCGAATGCGGTATTTTCTCTGAATGCGAATATTAACCTGAATAGGGCATTAATTCACGAATCAAACATACTCAATGCGGTGAAGTTTTGCGAGTTTATGCATCAAAGGCATTTTTTATCCATTGTACGTTTAGTCCTTGCGGGTTATCCATCAGGACAACATCGAAGCGACAAGGGGGTGTGCGCCCCAGTTTCATCAGATAATACTGTGCGGCAAGAATTAAACGATGCTGTTTGTGGCAGTCTATGCTCGCTATTGCACCGCCATAATCACTGTGGCTGCGTTGCCTGACCTCGACAAAAACCAGTCCGTTTTTTTCCTTCATGATTAAATCAATTTCACCAAAGCGGCTATGGTAGTTTTGGGTAATCAGTTGCAGTCCTTGCTGTTGCAGGTAATGTGCAGCCCAACGTTCGGCCTGTTGACCGTTCATGGCAATTTATTCAGGCCGAAAATCGCCAAAAAACGCGACAGACTAGCAGCTTGCTGGTAGTCTGTCGTGCCGGGAAACTTGCGCACCTGGCCGGTGATCTTAGCCAAAATCCGCTGTTCGTGACTTCTTTTTATAAACAAGGAACACCATTGCATATTGAACATCCGCAAAAGTTGGAACCCGCATTATATGTAGTTGCCACTCCGATAGGGAATTTGCGCGACATAACCTTGCGTGCGCTCGATGTGTTGGCGGCGGCCGACGTTGTCGCGGCAGAGGATACGCGAAATACCTCACATTTATTAAAGCACCACGGGATTCATGCCAAACAGTTGATCGCCGTGCATCAGCACAATGAGCGCAGTGCAGCAGAAAAAATGGTCACCGCGCTGCAATCAGGGCAAAGCATCGCGTTTGTCAGTGATGCGGGGACGCCGGGTGTCAGCGACCCCGGGGCATTGTTGGTGCAAGCTGTTTTGGCAGTCGGATTGAAAGTGATTCCTATTCCCGGCCCCAGTGCGGTGGTGGCCGCTTTGTCCGCATCCGGTTTAACCTCGCCCCATTTTCTGTTTTACGGATTTTTACCAAATAAATCCGCTGCACGTCGTAGCGTCTTGCAGGCGTTGATTACACATCCGTACACGCTGGTATTTTATGAGGCCCCGCACCGTATAGTCGAATGCGTTGCTGATTTATCTGCGGTATTAGGCGCGGAGCGACAAATTGTGTTGGCTCGCGAAGTTACCAAACTGTTTGAGACCATACATAGTTGCAAACTATCCGAGGTAGATGCATGGTTGCACTCGGATGCGAATCAGCAACGCGGTGAGTTTGTCGTGCTGGTTTCAGCCGCTAAACCGATAGAGGGTTTGTCACCCGATACACTCAACACCCTAGCCTTGCTGTTGGCCGAATTACCGCTGAAACAGGCGGTTCAGCTGACGACGAAAATTACCGGCGCTAATCGCAGCGAGTTGTATCAGCTGGCGCTGGACATGAAAGACGCCGGCTAAACATGAGGCCGCCGCCTTTAATTGGTGCGCTGCTTGCCGATGCGGCCTGCTACGATCATCCGGTTGGAAAGTTGGAACTGATAGAGACGCATATCTCCTGGGTCATACTGACGGGGGCTTACGCATACAAAATCAAGAAGCCGGTTAATTTGGGTTTTCTTGATTTTTCCACGCTGGTGCAACGCCGGCAGGATTGCCTTGATGAATTGCGTTTAAATCGCAGGCTGGCAACTGATTATTATCTGGGTGTGGTATCGATCACAGGCAGTTCCGAAGCGCCGCGCATGAATGGGGCGGGTGAGATTTTGGAGTACGCAGTCAAGATGCGACAGTTCCCGGTGGATGCGACGCTGGATAAGTTGGCAGAACGTGGCGAACTGGGTAATAAGCCGCTAGATATGCTGGCCGCACGGTTGGCGCATTTTCACTTGTTTGAATGTGCGCGCGCTGTGGATGGCAGTCCGTGGGGTGAGCCGGAAGAAATATTCAGGCCGGTCGCAGAAAATTTTAAGATATTGGCGGCCAGGCTGGACGATCCGCTAACCCTGCAAACTCTGTCTCTATTGCAGAATTGGTGTCTTGCCGAGCATACACGTCTCATCCCTTTTATGAGGGCGCGCAAGAAAAACGGACGGGTAAGGGAGTGTCACGGAGATCTTCATTTGGCGAATCTGGCCTGGGTGGACGGGGGGTTGGTGATCTTTGATTGTCTGGAATTTAGTCCTGCGTTACGCTGGATAGACGTGATTTCGGAGGTGGCATTCTGTTATATGGACTTGATTCATCGTCAATATGAAAGGTTAGCTGCGCGCTTTCTTAATGCGTGGCTGGAGGCGACAGGAGATTATCAGGGCATGGCATTGCTGCGCTATTATGCTGTTTATCGTGCCCTGGTTCGTGCCAAGGTGGCTGCCTTGATTGAAAACCATGCTGAGGTGAGGCGCTATTTACAATTAGCCCAACAAATCGCGAGTTCCACGCCCGTCGTTTTATTTATTACTCATGGTCTGTCAGGCTCGGGGAAAACGACGCTCTCGCAACAGCGCCTGGAGACGGGCGGCATGATACGTCTGCGTTCTGATGTTGAACGCAAGCGGTGTGCCGGACAGGATGTGCTCCCTGATTGTGGCATAGAAAAAGGTTGGTATGATCCGGTCATGAGTCAACTTACCTATGAATACCTATCCCGGTTGGCGGAAGAAATATTAAATTCGGGTTGGTCTGTGATTGTCGATGCGGCTTTCCTCGAACGTCGTCAGCGGGATCTGTTCTGCGATTTGGCGCGTCGTCTTGGGGTGAGTTTTCATATTTTGGATTTTCAAGTCTCTCCTGCTGTTTTACGTGAACGGGTCGCCAGGCGTAGTGCCGAAGGACGTGATGCGTCAGAGGCCAACTTGTCTGTGCTTGAACATCAGTTGGCTAGCGCTCGCCGGTTGGATGCCGACGAAACAGCATGGGTGCAATGTGAAAAATCACTTTAATTAAGCGGATTTATCCGTTGCGGGGCGAGCTTTAGCTTTACTTTCAAACAAGTGTTTGATATGTTACGACGCTAGATTTGGTTTGACGATTTTTCGTCCCGAAAACCGTAAATTATTGTCCAGATGGAATCCTTATGAACTTATTTATCCGCCCCTTTGTTCCCTCATTCTTGCTGGTCATTTTGTTGTCTGCGTGCGGAGGGGGTAATAAACCTGCCGCAGGTCCTGGTGCAGGTATGCCGCCGGCAGAAGTGGATGTGATTACGGTGGGACGTGACAGCGCAACGTTAACCCAGGATTTGCCAGGCCAGGTGCAAGCTTATCGCACGGCGCAAGTCAGGGCGCGAGTAGAAGGAATCATTGAAAAACGACTTTTTGAAGAAGGCAGTAATGTAACGGCGGGTGCGCCACTTTATGATATTTCTGCACGTACTTATCGTGCGGCATTTGCATCAGCCGAGGCTGATTTGGCGATTGCGAAGCAAACGGTCGAGCGCTACAAACCGTTGTTGCCCGTTAAGGCGATTAGTATGCAGGAATATGATTTGGCTGTGGTCAAAGTCAAACTTGCCGAATCGGCATTGGCGCGTGCTGCTGAAGACATGGAAAATACCCGTGTACCTGCCTCAATTTCGGGTCGCATAGGACGGACACTGGTCACGGAAGGCGCATTGGTGGGTAAGGGAGAGCCGACTTTGCTTGCGACCATTGAACAGATTGATTCCGTTTATGTCAATTTTACCCAACCGGGAACTGATTTATTGCGTTTGAGGCAAATGATCAGTGGCGGGAAAATGCGACATACCGAATCTGCAAAAGTTGAACTGTTTCTGGAAGACGGTCATGCCTACGCTTTGCCGGGTAAGATCATCTTCACCGATATGGCCGTTGATCCAACGACTGGTTCTGTCTCTTTAAGGGCCCTTTTCGCCAATCCGCGGCATGAATTACTACCGGGCATGTTTGCCAGAATTCGTTTTCCTGAAGCCGTTCAGGATAATGTGATACTGGTGCCTCAGCGCGCGGTTCAGTCTAATGTTGACGGGCAGTTTGTCACGGCGGTAGTGGAAGGCAAAGCGATGCCTGTCCCCGTTAAAACAGCAGGTATGTCAGGTATGAATTTCATTATTTCAGATGGATTAAAGGGCGGAGAGATGATCATCGTGAATGGTCTGCAAAAAGCGCGTCCCGGTACGATGGTGAAGCCTGTGCCACTCGTTTCGGCCAAGCCTGTTTCGACTGATCAGAAATAAAGGCCCGCTATGTTCGCTAAATTTTTTATTGACCGCCCTATTTTTGCCTGGGTAATCGCGCTTATCATTTTGTTGGGTGGCGTTCTGGCATTGAAAAATCTGCCTGTTGCCCAGTATCCTTCAGTGGCGCCGCCTGCCTTGACGATTACCGTCAGTTACCCCGGCGCTTCGGCAAAAGCTATAGAAGATACTGCGATTGCGCTGCTTGAGCAGGAAATGAATGGCATCGAGCATTTGCTATACATGGAGTCGTCCTCCGAATTGGGGACCGGTAGTATCACGCTGACTTTTGCCGCAGGGTCGAATCTCGACTTTGCTTCTGTAGATGCGCAGAATCGCATTAAACGCGCTGAGGCACGACTGCCGGAAGACGTTCGGCGTTTAGGGGTTGTGGTGACCAAAACAGCACGAAATTATGTGATGTTCGTCGCCCTGTTTTCTCCTGATAAAAGTCTGAATGACGTTGCGCTGGGTAGTTACACAACAGCCAACGTGATTGACAGTTTACGTCGCGTGCCCGGCGTGGGTGAAGTGCTTTTATTCGGCACGGAATATTCCATGCGTCTTTGGCTCAAGCCGGACAAGCTGCAATTTTATAAGTTGTCGCCAGCCGATGTAACGGCGGCTGTACGCGCTCAAAATACGGAACTGGCAACGGGCGAATTAGGCCAGTTGCCCTCAACGCCGGGGCAGGAGCTCAATGCGGTCATTGTTACCCGAAGCCGTTTATCTACGCCTGAAGAATTTGGCAATATCATCATACGCACCAATCCAGATGGGTCTAATCTGCGCGTAAAGGATGTGGCGCGTGTCGAACTAGGCGCTCAGGATTATTCACGTGCGGCACGTATAGACGGGAATCCGACGGCTGCGGTTGCGATTCGTCTTTCCCCGGGCGCCAATGCGCTGGATACGGTCAAGGGGGTTAATGCCAAGATGACTGAACTGGCTAAATTCTTCCCTAAATCAATCGATTGGGTTGTGCCGTATGACACATCTACCTTTATTGATGTCTCCATTAGCGAAGTCCTCAAAAGTCTGGCTGAAGCGCTATTGCTGGTTGTGTTAGTGATGTATCTGTTCCTGGGAAATATCAGGGCTACGCTTATTCCGACGATAGTTATTCCCGTCGCGTTGGTGGGTGCCTTGGTCGGCCTGTATTTGCTTGGCTACTCAATCAATGTGCTGACCTTGTTTGCCATGGTGCTGGCGATTGGTATCGTGGTGGACGATGCGATCGTAGTGGTGGAGAACGTAGAGCGCATTATGACCACGGAGGGTTTGTCGCCCCGTGATGCAACGCGTAAAGCCATGGATCAGATTGTGGGCGCAATTATTGCGATAACACTGGTGCTGATGGCGGTGTTCATTCCAATGGCGTTCTTCCCGGGCTCAACGGGTGCGATTTATCGTCAATTTGCAGTCACCCTTGTTTTGACCATGATGTTCTCTGCCTTGATGGCGCTGACGCTAACGCCCGCTTTGTGCGCAACGTTGCTCAAGCATAATCCAGGTCATGAGCTGATTCCGCGTAGCGGATTTTTTGGCTGGTTCAATCGTTTTTTTGAGCGAAATACACAGCGATACACAGCAACCGTCAGCAAAAATATCAGGAAATCAGCACGTTATCTACTGGTTTATGCCGCAATCGTTATTGCGATGGGCTGGTTGTTTAGTAAGTTGCCCGGCAGCTTTTTACCTGAAGAAGATCAAGGCTATTTTCTCAATATGATACAACTCCCCTCGGGGGCGACCCAGGCGCGTACTTTGGAGGTGTTGTCTCAGGCTGAACAATTCTATATGAAAATGCCGGAAGTTCAGCATGTGGTGGGTGTCGCGGGCTTTTCTTTTTTTGGTCGCGGGCAAAATGCGGCCTTGGTATTTGTCCGATTGAAGAGTTGGGACGATAGACCTTCAGCCGACAGCGCTGCGCCTATGCTGGTAAAAAAAGCCAACATGATGTTTTTTCGCATCAAACAGGCCATGATTTTTGCGATCAACCCGCCCTCAATTCCCGAATTGGCTGCTGTCGGTGGTTTTGATTTCCGTCTCGAGGATAGAGGGGGCGTCGGGCGTGACAAGTTGCTTGAAGCCCGCAATATGGTATTGGGCATGGCAGGACAAAATCCTGTACTGGCCGGGGTGCGTCCTGAAGGTCAGGAAGCAGGCCCGCAATTATTGTTAGATGTGGATAGACTGAAGGTACAAACGTTAGGCGTATCCATTGCGGATCTTAACGATACCTTGCAATCGGCTTTGGGCGTCGCTTACATCAACGACTTTGTGCGTCAAGGGCGAATTTTGCGCGTGCAAATGCAAGCAGATGCTGATTTGCGCCGCTCACCGGGTGATATTTTGAAACTTACGGTGCGCAATAATCGGGGCATCATGGTGCCTTTGTCGGAACTGGTTACGCCGCGATGGGTGGCAGGTTCCCCCAAACTGGACCGTTACAACGGTTTGGCTGCCATGAAGATCGCGGGTGGACCGGCGTCAGGACGAAGTACAGGTGAGGCTGCGACAGCGATGGAAGATATTGCCAAAAAATTGCCTCCGGGGTTAGGATTTGAATGGTCAGGAACTTCATTCGAGGAGCAGCAATCAGGAAGTCAGGCTCCGATGCTGTTTGGCGTGTCATTGATCGTCGTTTTCCTGTGTTTAGCGGCACTTTTTGAAAGCTGGTCGATTCCTTTTGCCGTCTTGCTGGTCGTCCCGCTAGGTGTATTCGGCGCGGTGCTGGCCGTTACCTTGCGCGGATTGCCCAACGATGTGTATTTTAAGGTGGGTTTAATTGCGATTATTGGCCTGTCATCGAAGAACGCAATTTTGATCATCGAATTTGCGCGTAAGTTACAAGATGACGGTATGAATTTGATGGATGCCACATTGGAAGCGTGTCGTTTACGTTTTAGGCCGATATTGATGACCTCTATCGCTTTTATTGCGGGTGTTTTGCCGCTGGCTTTATCGACAGGTGCAGGTGCGCAAAGTCGTCACGCCATTGGTACCGGCGTGATGGGCGGCATGATCGCCGCCACGCTGCTGGCGGTATTTTTAGTGCCGGTATTCTTCGTGGTCGTCCGAAGAATTTTCCCCGGCCATGCCCGCAAACATGTCGAGCATGAGGAGGTTTCAAAATGAAAACATCCAAAAAAACAGAAGCACTATCCGCAGATTACGCGGATGGCCGCCGATTAAACCGCCATTCTGTTGTGGTTGACGTTGTTGAGGGTTTAATCTGCGTGAATCTGCGTAATCTGCGGACAAAGTTTTTGACTGGTGTTGCTGTGTCGATGTTGCTGACGGGTTGTTCGCTGGCACCGACTTATCAGCGGCCGGAGTTGCCGGTGGCTGCGGCTTGGCCTGAATCCGCTAAAGCTGCAGTGCATCCGACAGATGCGAAAGCGATGCCGGACTGGCAGATTTATTTTCCCGATCCTCGTCTGCAGGCGCTCATTAAGGCGGCGTTGGAAAACAACCGCGACCTGCGTATAGCCACGGCTCGTATTGCAGAAGCCCGTGCACAATATGGTATCGCACAGGCTAATCGCATACCGAACCTAAATTTAAATGCATCACGCACCGCATCTTTGACACCGGGGAGTACCTCGCCCACAGGGAATCGATATCAGATGCAGCGTTATGATATAAACGCGAGCCTGGTTTCATTCGAGATTGATTTTTGGGGGAGAGTGAGTAGTTTGAATGCAACGGCTAAAGCCTTGTATCTTGCTACGGAAGAAGCTCAACGATCCTTTCGTTTATCGCTGATCTGTGATGTGGCCAATGCGTATTTGGCCGTGCTGGAGTTGCAGGAACGCGAGCGGTTAGCCGATGCAACGGCGCAAGGTCGCGGTGAAATGAAAAAGTTAATCGAACAACGTCGTGATGTTGGTATTGCGAGTGATATTGATGCCCTGCAATCTGACGGCGCTTATCAGGCTGCATTGGCCGACAAGGCGAGTCTGCAACAACAACGGGCTACGGCTGAAAATCTGCTTGGCGTCTTAGTTGGGAAAATGTCCGATACCTTGCCCATGGGACGCAGTTTGGCGATGCAAGAAATTCGCAATGAGCCGATGGCAGGCTTACCCAGTGTCGTGTTATTACAGCGCCCTGATGTGTTGGCCGCCGAGCAGCGTCTGATTGCGTCAAATGCAAATATTGGTGCGGCTCGCGCCGCTTTTTTGCCCTCTATCAGTTTGACGGGTAGCTTCGGCTCGGCGAGTCGGCAATTAAATGGCCTGTTCGGCGCGGGAAGCGATGCCTGGAGCTTTCAGCCTGTGCTAACTTTGCCCTTGTTTGATGCGGGGCGCAATGCGGCTAATCTGGATGTCGCCCAGGCACGAAAAGTGATTGCGGTCGCTGAGTATGAAAAAACTATACAGCAGGCATTTCGCGAAGTGGCGGATTTGTTATCTGCTCGGGATAGTTTGTCAGTGCAACTTGCAGCGCAAAAGGCAAATTTAAAAGTGCAGCAACAGCGACAAGCTCTGGTTGAGGCACGCTATCACGCCGGTGTGGCGAATCATCTGGAGGTCCTTGATGCACAACGTGATGCCTACGCGGCCGGACAAGCGCAGTTGCAGGTGCAGCGAGCACAATTGAGTGCGGCAACACAACTGTACAAAGTGTTAGCGGGTGAGACGGAAAATTAATCTGGCTATGTTTTTACACTCAATGTGTGACCGAATTGCAACACGCTAGTACAGATTGTACGCAGACCCGTTCACGGTTGTTGGAAGCCGCGCGCGTTGTGTTTTCACAGCACGGTTTTCAAAGAGCAACCGTGCGTGAAATATGTGCGCTCGCCGATGCCAATGTTGCAGCGGTAAACTACCATTTTGGCAGTAAGGAAGAGCTGTTTTCCCAGGCGTTGAATTTTAATCGTCTTAAGGCGCTTCAGGCCGCGAGCATAGATCCTGATATCAACCCTGAAGCCAGGTTGCGTTTGTTTGTGCGCGATTTTATGCTGATTTTGCTCGATGAACAGCACGCGTCATCTCAATGTCGAATGATGGCGCGTGAGTTGGCTGACCCTACACCTGTTTTGGATAAAATTGTGCACGAAGCGATCGCGCCCCTGCATGCGTTTGTGGGTCGATTGCTTGGCCAGATTGTAATCGCGCCTATCGAGGAGGCAACGTTAAAGCGTTATGTATATAGCCTGTTCGGTCAGTGTTTGTTTTATCGTAACTCGCATCCTGTGTTGCAACGTCTAAATCCTGATTTAAGCTATGACATTGCTCAGATTGAGGCAATAGCACAACACATTTCGGATTTTACTCTTGCGGCATTGAACGCGAAAATACCGGACTGACCAAAAAATTTGGCGGGCAATGGTTTATCGAGCCCCGCATGGATTCCTTCCCTAGTCTGATCGATATGCAGACATATCTCTGTCACAAACCTTCCGCATAATTGCCCTTTTACTTATGGAATGAATCCATGGAAAGTCCCTTCAAGGGTAGAGTCGGATTGTCGCGTTTATGGCATGCGTTGGGCTATTCGCTGGCTGGTTTCCACGCCGCATTCAGATATGAAGATGCATTTCGTCAGGAAGTACTGCTTGCTGTCGTGCTCATTCCGCTTGCTATCTGGCTGCCGGTTAGCCTGATTGGAAAAGCGCTAATGATAGGCAGTGTATTGCTCATTTTGATCGTAGAGTTGCTGAACTCGGCGGTTGAAGCCACGGTCGATCGTATCTCTTTGAAACGCCACGACCTGGCCAAACGCGCCAAGGATATCGGCAGTGCAGCGGTGCTGCTCAGTTTGCTTAATGCTTGCGTAATGTGGGCACTGGTTTTACTAACGACATACTCACTTT
>CAIOSY010000139.1 GCA_903861075.1 uncultured Nitrosomonadales bacterium | reverse complement strand
GAGCTTTTTCGGCTTTTGCGGTGCATTCATTACCACGGCAGGATCAACCAATCGCCCCGCTGTCGATTGCAAATTCGAGGAAACTTCGGTTTCCTTGGCGCGACCGACAAAAGTATCGTAGAGTTGCTTGTTACTTTCCACTTCGCGTTGCAACACGCTTAACTGGAATTCCTTACGGGTAATCCCTTGAATTTCAGCCTTGGTTTGCGCCTGAGCACCAGCCGCCGCACCCGCATTCGCACGGGCAATTTCATATTCACGAGAAATGGCGTTGATGACCGCATCGATAGCACGAGCCAAACCTTCACGTGCTGACTTTTGCTCGGCTTCCGCCGCTATCATTTTGGGATGCGCTGCTGCATAACGACTCTTGTACTCGGTAAGCTTACGGGTCGCTTCAACATCATTGTGCTTCATTTGCTGTACCGTGGCATCTTTCAATACCGCAGGGATAGATTCCAGCACTTCTATCGATTGTCCCTTATGATCCTTGACCTGATTATAAGAATTCTGTGCTTCAGCAAAACGCATGCGAGCCGCGACCAAATTGGTTGAGACTTCCTCAAACTGCTTACCCGTACCACTCAGCACCACACCTTTGTTGTCTATGATGTTCTGTTGTTCACGATATTGTTGCAAGGCCTGCTCGGATAATTCCAGTTTTTTACGCAAGCCTGACATACGCTCAGTTAACCAGCCATTGGCTTTTTGGGTCATCTGAGAACGCGCATCCAGATCATTTTCGATATAGGCATCAACCACGGCATTGGCGACTGCAGCAGCCAACACTCTATCGGAAGAATCAAAATTCACCTTGACAATCTGACTCTTTAAAATCGGCTCTATGGTTAAACTCGCTTCAAAACGACTCAATACAGCTTCGTGCAAACGAGCATCCTGCTCAGCTTTAGTCCCTGTAGGCGCGCTTGAAAACCAGCCTGTCGATTTCTCAGGCATCATGGCAACGTGTTCGGTTAGCTTCAGCTTTTGCATGACCCGCTCGGCAACCGGGCGAGATTTCAAGATCTGTACCTGAGAGTTAAACGCCTCCATGGTATCGCGCGTACCGTCGTACATTTCATTGAGTGTCAACACCTTGCTTTTGGAGTTTTCAATCAACAGCAACGCCGTGGAACGATAGATAGGCGTCATTTGAAACACCACCAGCGCCGCCAGTAAGGTAACAATAACTGAAAAACTGAGTATCTTTTTATAGTTTGAACGAATCAGCAACCAATAATCGAGTAGATTGAGTTCAGATTCCTGATTCTCTGTTTCGCCGTGCAGGTTTTCAACACTCATCAGAAAAAGCTTTCTTCGACAGTTAAGGTATCACCCGGTTCGACCAGCGCACCGAGTTCGGATTTAATCGGCTTGGCCGTTTCCTGATTTTCATGAATAACAGTCACGGCATCCTTGTTGGCGCGATCCTTGAAGCCGCCGGCAATCGAGACGGCCTTGCGCACCGTCAATCCTGGCTGATAGGGATAGTTACCCGGCTTTTGTACCTGACCATTAACAAAAATATCGCGATACTGATCGATATGCACAGACACATTAGGATCAACCAGATAAGTCCCCTTAAGGCCGTCCGCTACGCGCTTTTGCAACTCTGACACGGTCAGACCCAGAACACGAAGCTCACCGAGCATAGGATAAGAAATCGAACCTGCATCATTGAGCTTGACTTTTTCCAAACTAAGTTCTTTTTCGTCGAAAACCACGATGCTTATGGTATCTCCTGAACCCAAATGATAATTAGATATAGAGTCAGGATCAGCAGCCCAGCCTAAACGACTCGCCATGAGCAGCATCAGAAAAACAAGTACACGACTATTCATTAACAATTACCCGTAATTCAATCACATCAACAAAAACAGCCAGGCAAACGCCCGGCCATTTGTTACCTATAACGACACGTACTTAAAGCTCGGAACGCAGGCTGACAGAAAATATTTTTCGTTTAAACAAACTGTTAGCATCGGTAGAAGTACGATTTGCATCGGAATATTCTACCCCGCCAACCAACCATTTACGGATACGGTAATCACCTTTCAGCCCATAAGTCGTTGTGTTATCAACGCGACCAGATCCGCTAAAATTATCACTACCTTTAGCTACATTCGCATGCAAGGTTGTTTGTTCCGACAAGTCATAAGCGAAATCTGCCGCATTGGAACTTGATAAAATATAGTTACCCAAGCCCAATGACTCACTTGTTTTACGTGAGCTTGTTAAATCTACACGGGCAACCTGAAGAGGACTCCAGCGCACATTACCTTCCCAACTGGAACCTTTAAAGGT
>CAIOSY010000138.1 GCA_903861075.1 uncultured Nitrosomonadales bacterium | reverse complement strand
TCACTTTTAACAACTACTTTATCGGGCTCGCGCTTCACGATAGGGACGTCACCGTGTTCGGCGACGGCAAACAATTGCGGAATGCATTGTACGTGGATGATGCTGTTGAGGCACTTATTTTGGCCACGCAATCTGAGCAAGCCGTCGGCCAGACGTTTTTCGCCGCCCATGATGTTCACTCGAGTGTCGCGCAGGTTGCTGAAGCGACAGTTGAGCACATCGGAGCAGGGCGCGTGAAGTACGTCGCGTGGCCCAAGGACCGAAAAGCTGTCGAGATCGGCGACGCGGTGATCAGCAATGCCAAAATCAAGCGAACCCTAGGGTGGCTGCCAAAGCACGATCTCAAAAGCGGATTGATCAAAACCAGAGATTACTATAGCACTTGTCTGAAATACTATTCGAGGTGATTCAATGAAACTCGTCATAACGGGAGCCTTGGGACATATCGGTTCGCAATTCATTCACAACCTTCGCCCGGGCGACTACACAGAGGTAGTGTTGCTGGATAATCTGTCCACGCAGCGCTACTGTTCGCTCTTCAACCTGCCAAAAGGTGTGCCATTTCGTTTCGTGGAAGCGGATGTGTGTACTGCTGACCTCGAAGCGCTTTTTGACGGCGCTGATGTCGTGGTGCACCTTGCAGCTATCACCGACGCGGCAAATAGTTTCGACTGTGCCGACCGTGTGGAACATGTTAACTTTGTGGCTACCGAGAGGGTGGCTCGGGCTTGCGTCGCAAACGGTTGCAGGATGGTTTTCTTCTCAACCACTAGTGTGTATGGCACTCAGGAGAAGGTGGTCGATGAAAACTGCACAGTGGAAGAATTAAAGCCACAAAGTCCTTATGCTGCCAGCAAGTTGAAGGCCGAGCGAATGCTACAGCAATTGGGACAGTCTGATGGTCTCAAGTTTGTCGTCTGTCGCTTTGGAACGATTTTTGGCACTTCTATCGGCATGCGCTTCCACACCGCCATTAACAAGTTTTGCTGGCAGGCATGTCTAGGTCAGCCCATTACGGTCTGGCGCATCGCGCTAAATCAAAAGCGGCCGTACCTTGCGTTGGATGATGCCATTCGCGCATTGGATTTCATCATTAAAACAGATCGTTTTGACAACCAAGTCTATAACGTTTTGACAGCCAATGCAACCGTAAGTGAGATTGTGGATGCTATACGGGTGTATGTGCCTGACGCGCACGTTGAATATGTAGATGCACGTATCATGAACCAGCTTTCCTATGAGGTTTCATGTGAGAGATTTACTTCTCAAGGGTTTACTTTCTCTGGTGATTTGCGCAAGGGAATTGGTGAAACAATTTCCTTATTACGTCAATCTAATCAGTAAACTACTTTTTAATAAGATTTTTTTATAACTTTGCTTATTGGACTATTTATGAAAAGCTGTCGCATATGTAATGCAAATATCAAGCCATTTATGTCATTTTGTAATATGCCAATAGCTAATGGGTTCTTGACGAAAGAAGAATTTCCTGGTGAGTACTTCTATGAAATGGAGGTGGCATTTTGTGATTCTTGTGGGGGATTTCAACTCGTAAATCAACCTGATGCTAAAAGAATGTTTCATGAAAACTACGCTTTTTTTTCAAGTCTTTCGCGTCATATGCAGGACCACT
>CAIOSY010000137.1 GCA_903861075.1 uncultured Nitrosomonadales bacterium | reverse complement strand
GACCGCAATGTTTCCTTACCAGTTCGTACAAACGCCTCTCCAAAGGTTTTCTGAGTCGGAAATAGTCACGGTGAATAGTCAGCACTTCATGCGCTTGCACAGCGTTAAAAAGCCATTCTGAGAGAGTGACTTCCACTGCAATCATGCGCTCATCATCCTTCGATTTTTCTACTGCCTTCCACTTGTCGATAATGCCAAAATTTTCTTTGATGCGTGTGCCGCCAGTTTTAATATCTGTTTTAAGTCTTGTTCCGGCCAGTCGATCTAATGCGATTTCAAGCTGTTTATATTGGCTTCCACCGGTGAGCTTGTTTGTAGACACCAGGTAATCAAACACAACAAACCGCACCGCACGGTTATTTGCATCGGTACGTCCACGATTCAACGCCTCTGTCATTTGTGATATGACGTAGATCAGAACATCCTTGTCGAACTGGGTAGCTCTCCCTTTCACGCTTGGATAAACCTCAACCTTGCGGCCACCATCGACGCTTTCCCAATTCCATATAGACAGATCCGGCTTGGTTGCAAGCGTAAAAATCGGTGCTTCCATGCTTACGCCATCGTCTTTAAGTGCGTAGTCGAGCAGATCGGCAAGAAAAAAGTCACAGTTGACGTGTCTGGCTGGAAGTAGTGTGTGGGTTTTAGCCTGAACCTGCGGCGAATGTAATTCATCAGAAAAAAGCTGGCTCTGCCTTACTCTTTCAACTCGTCCGATAATATCGTGTTTATCAGTGTTTTCGTCCATAGTTTTCTCGGCAAATTAAGCTTTAAATAAGATTAAATAAATGTTATTTAAATATTAAAACAAGGTTTATATATTAAGATTCACCGTTCTCTTCAAGAAGTTTTGACACTGCTAGATTGATAAATCCAGCACGCGATAAGCCCATACGATCCGCGACGCGGATAATTGCATCAACGCGATTCCCTGGGAAGGTCACACTAATCTGTTCCTTGGTTCCTTGCATAATACGTTTGCGAGGTTTTTCATTGGCTGGAGCTGCCGCATCCGGAGCTCCAGCGATGAAATTTTCAGCGCCCCTTGATGATGTTGCCGGTCGTTTTACAAGTGCCATATTAATATCTCATTAATGTTTAGTAAACGTTAAAAACACAGTTAACCAGCGCGCTTATTTCATCACATGCCTTAATATCTCGCGGGGTGTATTCGAGTACTCCCATTCCATTGCCAGCTGCGTTTGCGATAGCTTTTCGACGGCGTATTGGAGTGTCTATATAACGTAATGATGGAAATTCAGCGACAACCCCAGCAGCCTCTTCGTTATCTTTCCCGCCAGAATCTGCGCAATTGAGAACCACTAAAGCATCAAGCTTATTTTTTCCGTCCCGCTGTCGCTCGATGTTTGCCTGGTCAACTAATGAACTCATATCAGCTAATGACCAGCTATCGAATGATCGAGGTGCAAAAGGAACAATGAGCTTGTCTGCAACGTAAAGAGCTGCGCGCAGCGCAGAGCTATCACGGCCGCCGCTATCAATGATGATGTCATCATACTTTCTAGATTGATGCTGAACTTGCGCAAGCAATATCTTGCCGTCATCGTACTTTGAGCAAGCAACAGGCGTTTTATTATCGCTTCGCAGCGATAAAGCTATTTCTGCCGTACCTTGTCTATCGCCGTCTACAAGCAGCACATCCTGTCCAGCCAGCGCACGTGAGATTGCGACGTTAATCGCAAGTGTTGTTTTGCCAACACCCCCCTTAACATTACAAATTGCAACTATCATAATTTTTGTGAATAAACCTTAATGAGTGGTTATAATAACATTTTTTAAACGTTTAAAAAACGTTTAAACGTTTTATTCTGATCATCCTAAATCCTGGCTTTTAGTACAGCACGCTTTACAGCCCATTCTGCTTTGACCTGCTCATGAGGAATAAAAACAGCGTTTTCGACGTCAGCTTCTATAACAGCGATTGCGTATTTCGGAGCATCGTGACCGGTCATTTCGCTAAGTCGTGACCGGTGATTTCGGTCTATCGTGACCGCTCATTTCGCTAAGTCGTGACCGATTTTTGGTGCCG
>CAIOSY010000136.1 GCA_903861075.1 uncultured Nitrosomonadales bacterium | reverse complement strand
GTTCTGAAAAGTGTCAGGGGGAATGGTTCGGAGTCAACGTACTGCAGGCATCCATGCACGAAGATAAATCCAGGTGTAAGATATGCAGCCAATAGACACTTTCAACTTTTTATTGTTATAAATTGATTTTGTGAAGTTATAAATACACTTTTATCTGAAATATTCAACATTAATTTGTTAAATCAATACGCAAATCATGAAGCTCCGCAATCTGACGATTCAAAACTTTCAGTCAATACTCGACCCAGTCGCAGTCACGCTGATCCTGAACGGTCATGCTCCAGATGACCGTCGAGCCTTCACCACAAGCACCGGCGCGCGCCTAACAAAGGTTCTGGCAGTCCTGGGCGCCAACGGTAGCGGCAAAACGACTGTCATGAAGTCCCTCGCATTCCTGAATTGGTTCATGTGCCATTCTTTTCAAGTTGCACCTGACGCGTCCATACCAGTGACGCCCCATTTCAGCGCCGCTAGTGACCCAACGTCGCTAGAGATTGAATTCGAACTTGATGACAAGATTTATCGTTACCACGTGTCCCTCACCACGGAGCGCGTTTACCAAGAGTCACTTCACGTGCATCAGCAGCGGTCGTTTGCTTATGTGTTCACTCGGGTCTGGAATCCCAGCCAGCAATGCTACGAAATCAAACAAAAGAACTTTGGCATGCTTCAAAAGGAGGCGATGAAAGTTCGCCAGAACGCATCGCTCATTTCAACTGCGGCTCAGTATGAAATCGATATCGCCAAGCGCATCACACAACTCTCGATCACTGCCAATATCAACGTACTGGGTCGCCAGGCTGTGGATCACCAAAAGGTTATCAGTACTTCCGATGTCTACGCCAGCAACGAAAAAATGCGGATTCGAATGGCCAAGATACTCGCATCCTGGGACCTTGGCCTGACCGATGTCTGCATTGAAAAACACAAAGCTACTCGTGAAGATGGCTCATCCGACGACATTAATGTCCCCTTCGGCATACACACCGTCAACAACCATGATTACAAGCTCATGCTGCTAAATGAATCTAGCGGCACCCAAGGTGCTTTTGTTCTGCTAGCTCATATCCTGCCGGTCTTAGCCAATGGTGGCGTTGCGGTTTTGGACGAAATGGAGGCGGATCTCCACCCGCACATGCTCACACCAATTCTCGATTTATTTTTCTCGCCAAAGACGAACCCCCACAATGCACAACTGATTTTCACCAGCCACTCTATGGAAGTCCTCAGCCACCTGCATAAGGGTCAAGTCCTGCTAGTCGAGAAAGATGCCGATTGCAAAACAAGCGCATGGCGGCTGGACAGCGTCAAAGGCGTCCGTCCTGATGACAACCTTTACGCGAAGTACATGGCCGGCGTTTACGGCGCCATTCCCAACCTGTAAGTACTGGCAATGCGATGGCGATAAAAAAACAACGCCCACAACGCGCAACTTTACTTGCCGTCGGCGAGGGCGACTCCGAGGTATGCTTTTTGAAATACCTGCGCAGTCTCTATTGCGCCAATAGCGCCGGGGTCAGCGTGACGGTCATGAACGCTCATGTACGTTGGGTCGACGGTTAGTGGACGTTTGGTCGACGGTGAGTGGACGCTCAGCCGACTTTCAAGGACGCTGTGAGAATTTGGTCACGCGACGATCACGGTCACGCTTCCGAATAATAAGAAACACTGTAATAGAAACACAATAGATGAAACACAGTAGAAAAATACGAGAGTAAACTTACTTTTCGGTGACATAATCTTCACAATTTGAGTTTTCGATGGCGATTACAAATTTGTATTTTGAATAGAGCTCAATGTTTCCTTTAATTAAAGTTTGGCCGTCTATTTATTTTTGTTTTTTTAATAAATTAACAAATAAACAAACAAAATGTACTTACTAGAATTTCGTATTTTCATAAGTTCCTAAGTTCAAGTTATGAATTTTTTAATTGAGAACTTGTGCAAGGTTGCTGATAATTCCATATGGTAAAAGATCATTAAACAATGAAATTAACGAACGATGAAATTAGGTTTATTTTACGTAAAAAAAGGTAAAACATAAAAAAGAAACT
>CAIOSY010000135.1 GCA_903861075.1 uncultured Nitrosomonadales bacterium | reverse complement strand
CAGTTCGTCAATAATAATAGCCTGACGCTCACCCTTACCAATATCCTCGAAGTGGCAGCGCGCACGCATAATCACGCGCCCTCGCCCGGTGCGATACCCTTCTCTTACCCCCGCCAGCCCATAGATAAATCCCGCGGTAGGGAAATCGGGAGCGGGGACATATTCAATCAGCGCTTCGATATCCATCTCAGGATTGGCCAGCAACGCCAGACACGCATCAATCACTTCAGTCATGTTATGTGGCGGAATATTCGTGGCCATACCCACAGCAATACCTGACGAGCCATTTACCAGCAAATTGGGAAAGCGCGCCGGAAACACCAGCGGCTCATGCTCAGATCCATCGTAGTTAGGACCGAAGTCGACCGTTTCTTTATCCAGATCAGCCAGCAGTTCATGGGCAATTTTGGCCATGCGGATTTCGGTATAACGCATTGCAGCCGCATTATCTCCATCTACCGACCCGAAGTTACCTTGACCGTCCACCAGCATATAACGCAAGGAGAATGGCTGTGCCATACGAACAATCGTGTCATACACGGCAGTATCACCATGAGGATGATATTTACCAATCACATCACCCACGATACGTGCCGATTTCTTATAAGCGCGATTCCAATCATTAGATAACTCGTGCATGGCAAACAGTACACGGCGATGAACCGGCTTCAAGCCATCGCGCACATCGGGTAGTGCACGCCCGACAATCACGCTCATGGCATAGTCCAGATATGACTTGCGCATTTCTTCTTCGAGACTGACCGGCAGGGTTTCTTTAGCGAATTGTTCCATGTGTATATGTATAGTTAACTCAAAAAACAGCTCACAAGTCTACCACAATTCACTCTCTTGCCACTTGAAAAACGCCCGAAACTACACACAATATTCAACTCAGCCACAACAACACAAAGGAATATTTGGCGCTAACGCCAAGTTTTGCTAAAGTCACACCTTAACCACCAAACACAGCGCATCCCATGAGCAACTCCGACCCCGTAGAAATCGAAAAATTTTCCCAACTTGCTCACAAATGGTGGGATCCGCACAGCGAATTTAAGCCGCTACACGAGATTAACCCGTTACGATTAAGCTACATCGATCAATACGCCAGTCTTGCTGGCAAAACGGTTCTGGATGTCGGTTGCGGCGGTGGAATTTTGTCAGAAAGCATGGCCAGCCTAAAGGCCTCAGTGACGGGCATTGATCTGTCCGAAAAAGCTCTGCAAGTCGCAAAGCTTCATTTGTTAGAAAGTGGAAATCAGGTCAATTATCAAAAAATTGCCGTAGAGGACATGGCGAACGAGCAGCCCGCGTCATTTGATATTGTTACCTGCCTTGAGATGATCGAACATGTGCCAGATCCAGACAGCGTAATCGCCTCCTGTGCAAAGTTAGTGAAACCCGGCGGTTGGGTTTTTTTATCGACGCTCAATCGAAATCCAAAATCCTATTTATTCGCCATATTGGGGGCCGAATACATACTCAACCTACTGCCCCGAGGCACACATGACTATGCCAAATTTTTAAAACCTTCAGAGCTTGCTCAATCTTGTCGTAACGCAAACCTTAATGTAACGAACCTAATCGGCATGAGCTACAACCCGCTTTCCAAGGTATATTCTTTGGGGGCGGATACCAGTGTAAACTATATGGTCGCCTGCCGTCGTGAGTGAAATGCAGGATGCATGCCGCAGGATGCAGGATTCAGGAAACGTCAAAGCCGTTTTGTTCGATCTTGATGGTACCTTTGCGGACACCGCAGCGGATCTGGCGGCCGCATTAAATGCAGTCAGGGCAACGCGCGACTTGCCTCCCCTACCGTTGGAGGTGTTGCGCCCGCAGGCTTCCCACGGCTCGGCAGGTCTGCTTAAAACAGGCATGCATGTCACACCTGAGTCACCAGATTTTAATGCGTTACGCGATATTTTCCTTACCCATTACGCGAATCACATCTGCGTGCATACGCAACTATTTAGCGGCATGAGCGATTTAGTCGATGAACTGGAACGTCGCGAGATACCCTGGGGCATCGTCACCAATAAGCCTCACATCTATACCCTGCCCCTCATGCAGGCCTTAGGGTATGCGGATCGCGCCGCCTGTATGATCAGCGGCGATACCTGCGCCTATGCCAAGCCGCATCCAGCGCCCATGCTAAAAGCCTGTGAACTGATCAAGACGGCCCCCGAACATTGCCTGTACCTGGGCGACGACATTCGTGACATACAGGCGGCGAATGCCGTTTCAATGCGCGGCATCATTGCGCGTTACGGCTATATCAGCAACGATGCGGCACTGGACACATGGCACGCCCACGCGATCATCGACAGTCCAGTTGAACTTCTTGACATATTTCCCCGCTAAATCTGCTACAATCAGCGCCGTTATGCAGCAAAAACCGGGGACGACATGGCTTCGACGTGGGTTGCAAAGCAAAGCAGGGCATACCGAGGACCCGCAACCTCGTAAATCAGCTGGAAAAAACTAGTCGCAAACGACGAAAACTACGCTTTAGCCGCTTAGTCGGCTAGACCTCACACCCTGCTGTCTGTGGAGGGGCTCAAAGTCGCAAGACTGAGATGAGTGAGGTACTAACACAGGATCGTGTCGTGCAGGGTTACTTTGTACGAAGCTAGAACTAAGGTAACTCGTCCTGTACCAGCCCGCCAGTTGGCGTGTCCGGGATTAAAACAAACAGCATGGCTAAGTATGTAGAACTGCCTGTAGAGTGCTTGCGGACGCGGGTTCAATTCCCGCCGTCTCCACCAATATATAAAGGTCAACGGTTATCCGTTGGCCTTTTTTATTGCGTATTGCCGCGTATCCGTGGGGGCTCCTGCT
>CAIOSY010000134.1 GCA_903861075.1 uncultured Nitrosomonadales bacterium | reverse complement strand
CCTTAGCAACTTGTTCCAATACCGGGAGCAGGTCGCGGATGTTGGAGATCTTCTTGTCATGCAACAGGATGAATGGATTTTCCATCGCTGCGATTTGACGATCCTGGTTGTTGATGAAGTAAGGCGACAAATAGCCGCGATCAAACTGCATACCTTCAACGATATCCAACTCGTCTTCCAAGCCTGTACCATCTTCAATAGTGATAACGCCTTCTTTGCCGACTTTTTCCATCGCAGCCGCGATTTTCTCGCCGATCACGGTGTCAGAGTTAGCTGAGATACTACCAACTTGTGCGATTTCCTTACTGGTGGTGCAAGGCTTGGACAGCTTTTTGAGTTCGGCTACCGCAGCGATTACAGCCTGATCGATACCCCGTTTTAAATCCATAGGATTCATACCTGCGGCAACAAACTTCATACCTTCCATGACGATCGATTGCGCCAATACAGTCGCAGTCGTTGTACCGTCACCGGCTACATCAGAAGTCTTGGATGCGACTTCCTTAACCATTTGCGCACCCATGTTCTCGAACTTGTCTTTTAGTTCGATTTCTTTAGCGACAGATACACCATCTTTCGTAATGGTAGGGGAACCGTATGAACGATCCAGAACAACGTTACGGCCTTTTGGACCCAGCGTAACTTTAACTGCATCAGCCAGAATATTTACACCAACGACCATCTTACTGCGTGCTGCATCGTGAAACTTTACGTCTTTAGCTGCCATGTTTCATTCTCCTAAATTATTTGATGTGCCATGCCTTGGCTAGCCCGTGACCCGCTATATATTAGCGACTAACTAATTAGGCTTCGACCACGCCGATGATGTCATCTTCGCGCATAGTCATGTATTCCTGGCCGTCCATTTTGAAAGCCTGACCTGCATACTTACCGAACAAAACGCGGTCACCAACTTTAACAGTCATAGACTGCAACTTACCATCGTCACCGACTTTCCCATTCCCTACAGCGATGATTTCACCTTGATCCGGCTTTTCGGTAGCCGCATCCGGAATTACAATACCAGATGCCGTTTTACGCTCTTCTTCCATACGTTTGACAATGACGCGATCGTTCAAAGGACGAATCTTCATATTTATATCTCCAATGGGTTGAATTAAATGCAGAGGTGAAACAAATCCACCCGCAAGCGCTAACAATGGGGATAGCTGCTTGCTATTTCAAGGGTGGAGATGAAATTTATTTTAAAACGGGTAACGCAATCTTGTTATCCTTACTGTACTGATAGTCTTTGAATATATGCTCGGCTGACAACACCTGATATGTTCCATCCTCATTGCGATGGCTCGTATCCTTGAGACGATACGTGTAATGCCCACAAGTCCAAAGATCATAGTTACGCATATGAGTACACAAACAGGTCTTATCCTGAACGGAGTATTTTTTCGTATCAGGATTCTCTGCAACCACACGATTGTACGCATCAATATAAGCACACCCGCCACTGCCATCAAGCAAGTAACCGTAAGCTTCACAATTAGGCCTTATCCCCGAACCAATTGCAGGACATCCTTTAATCATGCGCATCGGATACCCTGTCGGCGAAATCATATTAACTTCGATTTCTGCTTCACTGGCCTTAAAATATTCCTGCTGAACATCTTTCGGAATACCGCATTCTGCAGCGACAGTAAATCGAGTCGCCACTTGCACCGCAGCAGAACCCGTCTCCAAATAACTAACCGCATCGCTACCGGTAAAAATCCCGCCCGCAGGAATAACAGGGATATCCAGTTGCTCATTTTTCAAAAATTGAATCACTTCTGTCGTAATCGTGCGCAAGTCATATTGCGCCCAATCCATACCAAAACCTAAGTGACCACCCGCCAAGGGGCCTTCCACAACAACATAGTCAGGCAAACGATTAACTTTGGCATTTTTACGCAAAAACAATTGCAAAGCACGCACCGACGACACGATAATTCCCAACTTAGCTTCGCGAAAACGCGGGTGATCCTGCATCATCGCAAAAGAGCCCAAATGCAATCCCGCCGCCAGCGTAATGCCGTCTATCCCCTCATCCAACGCAGTCAACATCCGCGTACGTAACGTCTCGCGCGGTGCATTCATGGTGAGCTTCTCCATGCAATTGACGAAAATCATACCATCGCCCCGCTTCGCATCCATCGTACTGCGCACATGTAAGCGAGTGGCTTCCGCAACCTGCGCCAAATCAAATTGCACGATAGACTTATCGACCTGCATGATATTCAACTTGTACTGCTTCTGCTTTTCACTAACAAACTTTGTTTTATAACGACGGTCGGTAACTGTCGGCAGCATGGCATCTGAAATATGCCCAATCCCGCCCAAGCGAGCCGCTTCCAAAGCCAACTCAGCAGTGGAAATATCGACACCCATCCCGCCTATTACAATCGGCACTAACTCACGCTTACCAAAGCGTAGTCGAAAATCATCTACACATTTCATTGCTACCATCCTCCAGCTGTTGCCGCCTAGCTAATAAACGGGGTGTTAAATAAAGATATAAAATCTACTCCAAGGTACGAAGAATGCCACAGATAGGTCAATACTCAAAATTAAAGCGCATACCATTCGATTATTAGCCTTTTTTGAACTCGGTTTACCCTAATCAAACCGGCTTATAAAATTTATTTACAGCGCAGAAATTACGCCTTCATCCTCTAAAAATCGCACTTTAACTAACAGGATTTACGCTGCGCAGAATTCTAAAAATTAGTTATGATGATGCAATGAAAACAAACACAACTCCCAACGCCCGGCTGATCAAGCGCAGCCTTTCATCTGTATGGCATCCTTGTTCACAAATGAAGCATTACGCATCTTTTCCTCTCGTACCCATCTCACGAGGTCAAGGAGCATGGCTTTATGATTTCGATGGAAACAAGTACCTGGATACGGTCAGCTCCTGGTGGGTGAATCTGTTTGGACACTGTAATCCGCGCATCAATGAGGCTATCCGCTCCCAACTGGAAACACTGGAACATGTGATGCTAGCGGGATTTACCCATGAACCGGTAGTTGAATTATCCGAACGTTTACGGGAACTTGCACCAGAGGGATTAGGCCATTGCTTTTATGGCTCGGATGGCGCATCGGCGACCGAAATTGCCCTCAAGATGAGCGCACATTACTGGCGCAATTCCGGCAAGCCTGCAAAAACTCAATTCCTCAGCCTGGAAAACAGCTACCATGGCGAAACACTAGGCGCATTGTCAGTGACCGATGTCGCGCTGTTCCGGGATGCTTACGGGCCGCTGATACGCCAACAGGCAACGGTGGCAAGCCCCGATAGTCGCAATGCCGCAGAAGGTGAGAGCAGCCAAGCTTTTGCACTTCGTTGTGCGGATGCGCTTGAACTGCACTTACAACGCCATCACACACAGATTGCGGCCTTTATCATTGAACCCCTGGTACAGGGTGCTGCGGGCATGGCGATGTATCACCCGGTTTATTTGCAGCGGGCACGACAGCTTTGTGATCAATATGCTGTACATCTGATTGCAGATGAAATTGCCGTCGGCATGGGCAGAACCGGCACCATGTTTGCGTGCGAACAAGGTGGCATATCTCCTGATTTTCTTTTACTCTCCAAAGGCATCACTGGCGGCTATCTGCCACTTTCTATCGTAATGACGACCGAGTCGATTTATCAGGAATTCTATGCCGATAAAATCGCACACGGCTTTTTGCATTCACATTCCTACACCGGAAATCCCCTGGCCTGCCGTGCTGCACTTGCGACGCTGGATATATTTGCGAGCGACAATATCGTGGTTGCCAACCGCCAAAAGTCGAGTTACTTGAATGGCATTGCGGAAGATTTGCGTGGCATGCCGGCCGTAAAGAACTGGCGCAACACAGGGATGATCTGGGCATTCGAGGTGGACTCGCCCCACGCTGATTTTGCACAACGCTGTTTCCAATTAGCTTTGAAGCATGAGTTACTGCTGCGCCCGATGGGCAATACGGTGTATTTTATGCCTCCCTATATTTTATCGAATGCAGAAATACAACACTTGCTTAAATGCACCCGACTCGTCGTTGAGGCACTTGCATGAAAACACTGCTGACCGTTTTATTGTTTACCTACAGTGCGCTCAACTTCGCCATACCACTGCCCATGCAAGTTTTGCAGTCGCTGAAAAAGGCCAATATTCCACTCGAATCCATTGCCATCGAGGTACAAGAAGTCGCACATCCTTCACCGATGATCAGCCTCAACGCCACGGCAGCGATGAATCCGGCGTCTACCATGAAGTTACTGACGACTTACGCAGGTTTGGAACTGTTAGGTCCGGCATACACCTGGAAGACAGAAGCGTATCTGGATGGTCATCTGAACAATGGCGTGCTACAAGGTGATTTGATCCTTAAAGGCTATGGTGATCCGAAGCTCACTATCGAACAGTTTTGGCTATGGATGGCGGAATGGCGGGCGCGTGGCCTGCGCGAAATACGCGGTGATCTGGTGCTGGATCGCAGTTTTTTTGAACTGCCCGCGCATGATTCAGCCGCCTTTGATAACGATCCGGTTCGCGCTTATAACGTAGGCCCCGATGCATTACTGCTAAATTTCAACACCTTGCGTTTTCGCTATCTGCCGGAGGGCGAGCGTTTGAATTTGATGATTGAACCGCCGCTGGCAGGCATTAAACTAGAGTATCAGTTAGCGCCACGGGCTACGGGAAACTGTGAGGACTGGGATGACACCATTAGCATACAAACGACAGGGGAGAAAATTTTACTGCAAGGCGGATATCCTGCGACATGCGGCGAGCGCGAGCACAATCTCAGTGTGTTGCCGCATTCGCGCTATGTAGAGGGCGCATTTCGCACCTTCTGGCAACAACTGGGGGGCAGTTTAACAGGAAAACTACGCGATGGTGAACGACCTCCCACCGCACAGCTATACTCGACGCATCACTCTGAAACGCTCAGTTTAGCCATCCGCGACATAAACAAATATAGCAACAACGTCATGGCGCGGCAGTTATTTTTAACGTTGGGGGTCATGACAACAGGCGGCACCGCCAGCATTCCCCGCAGCACACTGGTAATGCGCAACTGGCTAATACAAAAAGGGCTGGATTTCCCTGAACTGGTATTGGAAAACGGCGCGGGTTTGTCACGCATCGAGCGCATCAGCGCGCAACACATGGCGCAACTTTTGCAAAGCGTAACGCAGAGCCCTTTCAGCGCGGAACTTATCGCTTCGCTACCCATTTTAGGCGTTGATGGCTCAGTGAAAAAGCGGCTGAATTACAGCCTTGCCGCGAGCCACGCCCATCTTAAAACAGGTACGCTGGAAGGCGTCAAGACCCTAGCCGGTTACGTGAAAGCGCACTCAGGAAAAGAATGGATAGTCGTATTTTTCATCAACCACCCCAACGCCAAACACGGCCAAGCAGCCCAGGATGCGCTGATCGAATGGCTACAAACGGAGCGATAAACCTTAAGCTTGATCCGCAGATTACACCGATTAAAAATTCTTAAACAAAGGGTTACAAAAAACTTATAGCAATCCACCATATGAAAGCGCCAGCATCTGTAACCGTTTTAAAATCTGCGTGAATCTGCGTAATATGCCGATTGAACTTAGGCTTACAGTCCAAGCTCTTCCCACATCGCATCTACTTTCGCTTTAACAACGTCATCCATTACGATCGGCGTACCCCATTCGCGCTGCGACTCACCCGGCCATTTATTGGTCGCATCCAGCCCCATTTTACCGCCTAGACCTGAGACGGGACTTGCGAAATCAAGGTAATCAATCGGTGTATTTTCCACCAGCAACGTATCGCGTACCGGATCCATGCGCGTGGTAATTGCCCAGATGACTTCCTGCCAGTTGCGTATGTCGATATCCTCATCGACGACTATGATAAATTTCGTGTACATGAACTGGCGCAGATAAGACCAGATGCCGAACATCACGCGCTTGGCGTGACCGGCATATTGTTTCTTAATCGAAACAATCGCCATACGGTAACTACACCCTTCCGGCGGCAAATAGAAATCCACGATCTCGGGAAATTGCTTTTGTAACAGCGGCACAAAGACTTCATTGAGTGCCACGCCGAGCATTGCCGGCTCATCCGGCGGTTTACCGGTGTAGGTGGAATGATAGATAGGCTCGCGACGCATGGTGATGCGCTCGATGGTAAAAACAGGGAAGCTATCCTGCTCGTTGTAATAGCCGGTATGATCGCCATAAGGGCCTTCCATCGCCATTTCACCGGGATAAATCACCCCTTCCAGCACAATTTCCGCCGATGCCGGCACGTACAAATCGCTACCCAAACATTTCACCAACTCGGTTTTGGAGCCGCGCAACAAACCGGCAAACTGATATTCGCTCAATGAATCCGGCACGGGCGTCACCGCACCTAAGATCGTGGCAGGATCCGCCCCTATGACCACGGCCACGGGAAAAGGCATCCCGGAATGCTTTTGACAATGATCACGAAAATCCAGTGCTCCACCGCGATGTGCCAGCCAACGCATAATGACTTTGTTGGGCGCAATAACTTGCTGGCGATAGATACCTAGATTTTGCCGTGACTTTTCAGTCCCCTTCGTGACCACCAACCCCCAGGTAATCAGCGGCGCAATATCCCCCGGCCAGCAATGTTGAATCGGAAGTCTGCCTAAATCGACCTCGCTGCCTTCCCACACCACATCCTGACATGGTGCGCGTGACAAAACTTTGGGCGACATGGTCAACACCTGCTTTAATACCGGCCACTTTTCCCACGCGTCCTTCAGGCCTTTCGGCGGTTCAGGCTCTTTAAGATACGCCAGTAATTTGCCGACTTCGCGCAACGCCTCGACCGATTCCTCACCCATGCCCAATGCCACCCGGCGTGGCGTACCGAACAAATTAGCCAGCACAGGCATCGTATGCCCTACCACGTTCTCGAACACAATCGCCGGCCCCTGGGCACGCAGCACACGATCGCAGATTTCGGTCATTTCCAAACGTGTCGAAATCGGCATCGTGATGCGCTTAAGCTCACCGATACTTTCCAACTGCGCAATAAAATCACGCAAATCCCGGTATTTCATTAGTTCTCCCTGACGCGACTGGTAATTAACTACAGACCACTTACTAGTAATATTTCGCTTCGCCTTGCGGTCTCGTTTTAAAGCGTTTATGCAGCCAAAAGTATTGTGCTGGCATTTCCAGTATGCGTTGTTCGATAAATTCATTCATGCGACGCGCATCAGCCACCTCATCACCACTCGGATAATTTTCCCAGGCAGGATAAAAGCTAAGCACATACCCCCCTTCTGGTAACACCCGTGTAATACTCGGTACAACTTGAGCACCCGTCATCAAAGCGATACGCGACACTGACGTCGTGGTTGCAGCAGGCACGCCGAAAAATGGCACAAACACCCCATCCTTAACACCCTGATCCTGATCAGGCGGATAAATAAACGGCATATTGGCACGCATCCCTTTGATAATAGGGCGCAACCCTTGCTGCCGGGAATAAAGTAACTGAGTACGAAAACGGGCACGCTTCTTTAAAAGTAATTCCGTCAGATAAACATTCTTCTGGTTCGCATACATACAGACCGTGTCAGTATGTTGCGCCACCCACTGACCTCCTGCATCCATACCAACAAAATGCGGCGTAAGCAAAATCGCAGGGCGCCCTTTAATCGACTCAAAGTGAGCAATCCCTTCGACTCGAATCAATCCATTGATGCGTTTGGCGCTTGCCCACCACAAAACACTACGCTCTATCAAGCCTCGCGCAAACATTTTAAAATGTTCCCTCATTAGTTGACGCCTGGCTTCATCGCTCATATCCGGGAAACACAGTTTCAAATTGACGTCTCCAACCCGACGGCGCTCTGCTGCAAGCAGATATAATAACGAACCCAGACCATTGCCTATGGCGACAATCAGACGAAAGGGTAGAAAATGAATCAACCACAGGATTAAAACACCCAACCGAACCCACATTACTTTTCTCCCGTAACCTCTGGCGGCAAAATACCACGTGCAACTTTATAACGGTTATAACTCCACAAGTATTGCGCGGGACAAGCTCGTATTGTATTTTCCAGAGCGGCATTGATTTGATGCGTAACTGACTGAGAAAAATCCAGCGGCAAAGGATCAAAACGAAGCACATAACCACGCCCTCGTGCCAGACGTTCTGCGCTGACCATCAGCACTGTCGCGCCACTCGCCTGTGCCAGGCGCCCCACCAGCGTCATAGTATAAGCAGGGCGACCAAAGAAATCAGCCCACTCCCCTTCACCGCCGCTAGGCACTTGATCCGGCAGCAAACCAATCGCTTCTCCACGTTTGAGCGCCTTGTAGAGTAAACGCACCCCAATCAAATCCGCCTTGGCAAGTTTTGCCTGACCGCGCTCACGCCCTTGACACATCACACCTTCAAGCCAGCGCAATTTCGGTTGACGATACAACAGAGTAAACGGCATATATTGTGCAACATAAAGACCGACTATTTCAAAACACCCCAGATGGGGCGTCAAAATAAGAGTGCCCTTGCCTTGCGCCTGCGCCGCTTCTACATGATTCATGCCCTGACATTCGACGACACTGCCAAGCACTGCCTGATAAGATCGACCCCACACCCAGGGCAATTCGGCTATGCTCTTACCCGCCTCAGTGATCGCAGCAGCCAGCACACTATCTGAAGACAAACCCGCCTGCTTTAAGTTATCCCTCATACGCTGTGCATACTGAGTTGAAAAAGTATAAGTCAACCACCCCAGTCCCGCGCCTAAAATATGAAGGGCACGAAGCGGCAGTGCGGATAACAAACGAAAAATGAGTTTGAAAATAAATGTTGTCATAATGCTCATGCTAGCAAGTTTTACAGAATTTGATAGAATGTGTTTTTTATCACACAATTGCGCGAACAACCATGAGCGAATTTCTATTTACTTCCGAATCCGTATCCGAAGGCCATCCGGACAAGGTTTCCGACCAGATCTCCGATGCCATTCTGGATGCGATTCTAGCTCAAGACCCCTATGCGCGGGTAGCGGCTGAAACGCTGACCAATACAGGGCTGGTTGTTTTAGCTGGTGAAATCACCACCAGCGCCAATGTCGATTACATCCAGGTTGCGCGCAACACCATCAAGCGCATCGGCTACGACAACACCGAATATGGTATCGACTACAAGGGTTGTGCGGTTTTGGTCGCTTATGACAAGCAAAGCCCGGATATCGCGCAGGGCGTGGATCGCGCATCCGACGACTTCTTGAATCAGGGCGCGGGCGATCAGGGTCTGATGTTCGGTTATGCCTGCGACGAAACACCAACTTTAATGCCGCTGGCGATTTACCTTGCGCATCAGGTTGTACAGCGCCAGGCGCAACTGCGTCACGACGGCCGCTTGCCCTGGTTGCGTCCGGATGCAAAATCACAAGTAACCATCCGCTACGTGGATGGCAAGCCCCATTCGATCGACACCGTTGTGTTATCTACACAACACGCACCGGAAATGACCCTGGAAGCGATTCGTGAAGCGGCGATCGAAGAAATTATCAAGCCTATGCTGCCCAAGGAACTGATCAAGGGCAACATCAACTATCTGGTGAATCCGACAGGGCGTTTCGTTGTCGGCGGCCCGCAAGGCGATTGCGGCCTGACCGGTCGCAAGATCATCGTGGACACCTACGGTGGCGCAGCCCCTCACGGTGGCGGCGCATTCTCTGGTAAAGATCCGTCAAAAGTGGATCGTTCTGCTGCATACGCAGGTCGTTACGTTGCTAAAAACATCGTCGCTGCGGGTCTGGCAAGCAAATGTCTGGTGCAAGTTTCTTATGCAATTGGCGTTGCCAAGCCTACCAGCGTGATGGTTGACACTTACGGCACCGGCAAGATTTCCGATGACAAGCTGACCGAGTTGGTACTGCGCCATTTCGACTTGCGTCCGAAAGGCATCGTGCAAATGCTAGACCTGTTGCGTCCGATCTACGAGAAGACTGCAGCTTACGGTCACTTCGGTCGCGAAGAACCTGAATTTACGTGGGAAAATACCGATAAGGCGGCTGCACTCCGTGCCGATGCCGGCCTATAAGTTCTCGCGTAAAGCGACTTCTATGTGTTTCGAGGAGGCTTGCCGACTCAAAATACCGATAAGGCGGCTGCCCTGAGGGCTGACGCTGGACTGTAAGTTCACAATACAATACAAAACAAGCATTATCGCCCGCTTAGCCAAAAATTATTTTTTCGTTTATAATCCGCTTTCTCCGAGAGGTGCTGCAGCGGGTTTCAACACCCCCGTCAGGCTCGGAATTTCGTTTTAACGGCACCTATTCATTAACCAATACAATGAATGGAGTATTTATGACTGCTGTTACAAACGGTTTCACTGATTATATCGTCGCAGATATGTCCCTCGCAGCATGGGGACGCAAAGAACTGGCTATCGCCGAAATCGAAATGCCAGGTCTGATGGCGATCCGCAATGAATATGCAGCCAGCCAACCTTTAAAAGGCGCGCGCATTACCGGCTCATTACACATGACCATCCAAACTGGCGTCCTGATCGAAACACTGACCGCGCTGGGCGCTGAAGTTCGCTGGGCTTCGTGCAACATCTATTCCACACAAGATCATGCTGCAGCTGCCATCGTTGCAACGGGCACCCCGGTTTTCGCCGTCAAGGGTGAAACACTGACAGAATACTGGGATTACACTCATCGCATTTTTGAATGGGCTGACGCACCGAACGGTGATAAGGTCTTATCAAACATGATCCTCGATGACGGCGGCGATGCCACCTTGTTACTGCATCTGGGCGCACGCGCTGAAAAAGACGCATCCCTTTTGGATAACCCGAGTTCTGAAGAAGAAATCTGCCTGTTCAATGCGATCAAAGCGAAACTGGCTGTCGACAACACCTGGTACTCAATCCGCTTGGCTGCAATTATGGGCGTAACTGAAGAAACCACTACCGGCGTACATCGTTTATACCAAATGCACGAGCGCGGCGAATTGAAATTCCCGGCGATCAATGTAAACGATTCCGTAACTAAATCGAAGTTCGATAATTTGTATGGCTGCCGCGAATCTTTGGTTGATGCCATCAAGCGTGCAACTGACGTAATGATAGCCGGAAAAATCGCCGTTATCGTCGGCTATGGCGATGTGGGTAAAGGTTCTGCACAAGCAATGCGTGCCCTGTCAGCCCAAGTTTGGGTGACTGAAATTGATCCTATCTGCGCACTGCAAGCTGCAATGGAAGGTTATCGCGTCGTAACGATGGATTACGCCTGTGAGCATGGCGATATTTTCGTCACCACCACCGGCAACTTCCACGTCATCACGCATGACCACATGGTGAAGATGAAAAATAACGCGATCGTGTCCAATATTGGTCACTTTGACAACGAAATCGACGTCGCATCCCTAAAGCAATATCAATGGGAAAACATCAAGCCACAAGTTGATCACGTTATTTTCCCGGATGGCAAACGTATTCTGTTGCTGGCTGAAGGTCGTCTGGTCAACCTGGGTTGCGGTACAGGCCACCCGTCTTATGTAATGTCATCAAGCTTTGCAAACCAGACTATCGCACAAATCGAATTGTTTACTCGCCTTGATGCGTACCCCGTCGGCGTTTACACCTTACCTAAGCATTTGGATGAAAAAGTTGCCCGTTTGCAACTGACTACGCTGAATGCCCAGTTGAGTGAATTAACTGATCAGCAAGCCGCTTACATCGGCGTACCAAAGAACGGCCCTTACAAGGCTGATCACTACCGCTACTAAGCCGTACGCGTTTTAAGCCTGCCGCCTCCCTGATATTTTGCAGGCGAGGCGGTTTTTTCCTTGCAACCATAAGGAATGTGATGAAACTGCTCATAATCTGGGTACTGAATGCAATGGCACTGATCGCCGTGGCAAATTTCGTGCCGGGTATCCATGTAGATGGTTTTCTCGCTGCGCTGGTCGCTGCATTTCTGCTTGGCCTGGTTAACACCTTGATTCGCCCGCTTTTATTGCTGCTTACCTTGCCGGTTACCCTGCTGACACTGGGATTATTCATATTTATGATTAATGGCTTGCTATTCTTGCTAGTCGGTTCAATTTTACGCGGCTTTATTGTCGACAGTTTCTGGCCTGGCGTATTGGGCGCATTACTATACAGTCTTTTTACCTGGGCGCTGTCTTCAGCGGCCTCGCAACTAATGAGAAAATAATGAGCGATTCACATATTAGTTTTGAATTTTTCCCGCCGCAAACCAATGAAGGCGTTGAAAAACTAGCGGCGACACGCAAGCAGTTGGCGACGCTCAATCCCGAATTTTTTTCGGTCACTTTCGGTGCGGGCGGCTCAACACGCGATCGCACGCTGGAGACCGTCACACAAATCAAAGCGGAAGGCTTTGATGCAGCACCCCACCTGTCCTGCGTCGGCTCCACCCGCGACAATATTCGCGCTATTTTACAAACCTACCGTGACGCGGGCATCCGTCGTATCGTTGCCTTGCGCGGCGATCTGCCATCCGGCATGGCAACAGCCGGCGAATTTCAGTACGCCAACGAACTGGTAGCGTTCATCCGCACTGAAACAGGTGATTATTTCCATCTGGAAGTCGCCGCCTACCCCGAAGTTCACCCGCAAGCCAAATCGGCGCGCGATGATCTAATCAATTTTAAAAGAAAGATTGATGCGGGCGCGAATTCTGCAATCACCCAGTATTTTTACAACCCCGACAGTTATTTCCATTTCGTCGATGAATGCCATAAACACGGCATTAGCGCGCCTATCGTGCCAGGCATTATGCCTATCGTGCGCTACTCGCAACTGGCGCGATTTTCGGACGCCTGCGGCGCGGAAATTCCCCGCTGGATGCGTAAAACCATGGAAGGTTTTGGCGATGATAATGAATCGGTGCAAGCCTTTGGTCGCGACATCGTCACTGCCCTGTGCGAAAAACTGCTCAAAGGCGGCGCACCGGGTTTGCATTTCTATACGCTGAATCAGGCCGCCCCTTGCCTGGCAATTGTTGAACGATTGGGATTATCCGGTTAAATCCACCGCAGTTAACCCGCTCGCGACGAATCAAATTCAATCCTGTTTTGCATGCAAAAAGGGATTGGAACAGCCCATTCCCGTGCAATAATAACCAACACGTACAACCTGCGAGAAATGTAGCTCATGTTATTCAACTCTTACATTTTTATCTTCGCCTTCTTCCCGATTATTTTTTTGGTGTTTTTTCAGATCGGCAAAACCAGCCATGCGCTGGCTTCCTTTTGGCTGGCGGCCGCGTCGTTGTTCTTTTACGGTTGGTGGGATATTCGTTACGTTGCTTTATTACTGGCTTCCATCGCGTTTAATTACGCCGCCGGCTATGTGATCGGCCATCGCGTCGCACGTCAGTCAGTCAGTCAGTCAGTCAGTCAGTCAGTCAGTCAGTCAGTCAGTCAGTCAGTCAGTCAGTCAGTCAGTCAGTCAGTCAGTCAGTCAGTCAAAAATCTTGCTGGCCTCGGCAATTGGCGTCAATTTAATTCTGCTGGCTTATTTCAAATACGCTAACTTTTTTGTCACCAATTTAAATCATCTCAGCGGCAGCTCGCTCAGCCTCGGCGAAATCATTCTTCCCCTCGGCATTTCCTTTTTTACCTTCACCCAAATCGCCTTTCTGGTTGACACCTATCAAGGAAAAGTGAAGGAATTCAACTTCGTTCACTACACTTTATTCGTCACCTACTTTCCGCATCTGATCGCCGGCCCGGTGTTGCATCACAAAGAAATGATGCCGCAATTTGCCCAGCGCAACGTCTGCAAACTCAATTGGGATAACGTCGCCGTTGGCTTGAGCATCTTCGTGCTAGGACTGGCGAAAAAAGTATTGATCGCTGATTCGCTCGCAGAATTCGCCACGCCGATTTTTAGCGCCGTTGCCGCCGGTGGGCAGCCAATGTTATTCGAGGCATGGATCGGCGCGCTGGCTTACACACTGCAACTGTATTTCGACTTCTCCGCTTATTCCGACATGGCGATTGGCATATCACTGATGTTCAACGTGAGATTGCCGATGAATTTTAATTCACCGTACAAAGCCACCAACATCATCGACTTTTGGCGGCGCTGGCACATG
>CAIOSY010000133.1 GCA_903861075.1 uncultured Nitrosomonadales bacterium | reverse complement strand
TGCTTGCTTGCTTGCTTGCTTGCTTGCTTGCTTGTGCGGTGACTTTCATATCCCCCCCCTGATTATGGAAAAAGTGCATCTGAAACGGTTCGCTAACTTTTGTTGCGGCTACCTGTACGACTTGTGCTTATTTCCTGGATCAAGGCTGAGGATTTTCAAGAATTATATTGACCCTCTGAAAAAAAGCAATAACAATATTTTCAGCAGCAAGCTACGGAATATCCGAGGAATTCATCCGGCTCAAGATGATGCCGGTCTTGCGTTGCAGGCCGCGCGCGTCACGGTGTTTGTCGTAATAACGCGGATTCGGCACCATCGCCGCTAGCTTGGCAGCTTGCGCTGAAGAGAGTTGCGAGGCGCTGATGCGGTAATAGTGACGCGCAGCGGCTTCCGCACCGAACACGCCGTCGCCCCATTCGATTACGTTAAGGTAAATCTCGAAGATGCGTTCCTTGTCCATCACCGCTTCCATCATCACGGTAATCGCGGCTTCCTCCAGCTTGCGAAACGGCGAGCGACTGCCGGATAAAAACAGATTTTTTGCCAGTTGCTGGCTGATGGTGGAGCCGCCTGCAACAATTTTTCCTTTCTTGATGTTCTTTTCATACGCTTTTTGTATGCCATCCCAGTCGAAGCCTTCATGATCGACGAATTTCGCGTCTTCCGAGGCGATCAGCGCGCGCTTGAGATTGTTGGAAATCTTCGCGTAGGGCACCCACTGGTACTGCAATTCGGCATCCGGATTTTTGTCTTGCATGATGGCCAGGCGGTCGTTCATAAAGGCGCTGGTCGAGGGATTAAACTTGATCCACCAGCACACATGCGCAAAAATCCACAGCTGATATAAAAGTAGCAAAACGAAAATGATCGCTACACCACGCCATAGCCAACTCCAAAGTGTTTTCATCAACTTGCCCGTAATGCCGCGATGACAGGCGTAGTGTCAGGACGCACACCGCGCCAGATAAAGAATGCCTCGGCGGCTTGTTCCACCAGCATGCCTAAACCGTCTGCCACTTGCACGCCTTGCTCGCGGGCGAATTTAATGAACGGTGTCTCGCGTCCGTACATCATGTCGTAAGCCAGCGCGCCGGGGGCGAAAATCCCGGCAGGCAAGGGTACTTCACTGTCCGTCAGTCCGGCGGAGGTGGCGTTGATAATTACGTCGAATTGCTGATTATCGAGTTCGGGATAGCTACAGCCGCGAACATCGGCCGCCGGAAATTTACGCGCTAATTCAAGCGCTTTGTTGGCGGTGCGATTGGCAATGATAAGGGAGGCGTCAGCGGTCAGCAGCGGCAACACCACGCCATAAGCTGCGCCGCCTGCACCCATTAGCAAGACACGTTTTCCTTGCAGCGTCACTCCGATATTCAGCTCAATGTCGCGCACCAGTCCCGCGCCATCGGTGTTGTCGCCCGTGATTTTGCCATCATCAAATGTCAAGGTGTTTACCGCTTGTGCCGCCAGCGCGCGTTCACTCAGTTCAGTCGCGCACTCGAATGCGTTAAATTTGAAAGGAACGGTGACGTTGCAGCCCTTATAATTTTCGCTGCGCAGTCGCGCTATGGTGGCGACAAAGCCGTCCAGCGGCGCTTCGATTGTTTCGTAGCTGATATCTTGCCCTGTCTGCTCTGCAAACAAGGAATGGATCAGGGGCGACTTGCTGTGAGAGATGGGATTGCCGATTACGGCGTAGCGGTCAGTCATGGTTCGGATCAGGTGTAAGTGACAATTTGTCTATTGTAACCGACGTTAAGCACAGTTTATGCAGTGCGATCCATGTAGTTTTCATACCTCGCATATAAGAAATACCCGCCTTTATCTTAGATGGTAGGGTTTGAGGGGCAAGCTATTGACCTTGTCATACAATTTGACATTAGGGTATATGTTGACTATGGCGGTTACGCACAATACTATGCAAATATGTAATTTTTTTAAACTGTCATTAGGGAGATTTAACCATGGTAGATGAAAAGAAAAAGCCGGTAGTCAAAAAATCGGTAGTCAGTAAGACCGCAGTAAGTCCTAAATCCGTTATTGAGGCAGTGATTGCTAAGCCCGTTTTGGAATCAGGCGTATGGCCGTTTGTTGCGGTTAATCAGGTAGTAGAGATCCCAGTCAAAAAGCCGGCAGTAAAAAAATCCGCAGTTGATAAGGATGGTGCTCCTGCCGTTAAAAAAACCACTAAAAAATCTGTGACTCCCGTAGATAAAAAATCAGTCGTCGAGAAAGATGCCGCTCCCGTCGTCAAGAAAACGCTGGCAAAAAAGTCCTCAGCAGCCGTGGTCGCTGACAAGGAAGTAAAAGTCAAAAAGCCTGCGGCAAAGAAATCAGCAGTGATTGAATCTCAACAGGTTATTGTTCAGCCAACGGCGCAAGAACGATATCTTATGGTGCAAGAAGCGGCTTATTACATTGCACAACGCTCCAACTTCCAAGGGTGTACAACTGAGCACTGGGCGGCAGCAGAGCAGGAGATTGCAGAAAAATTAGCCTGTTAGTACAGTCTAATATTTTTAATGTGAACTCGCCTTATGTTAACCGGGCGAGTTTTTTTGTCAGGGTTGTCTATCGCCGCTTGCCTGATGCTGTGCTATCTTGCACGCCTTAATAAAAAACTTTTTTGATATGACTCTGTTTGTGCTGATCGCCGCTCTTTTGCTGGAACAACTCAGGCCGTTATTCGCGCAAAAATATTTTCAGGGTTGGCTGGTGGCTTATGTTGATTATTTTCAGCATCACTTTAATTCGGGTGAGTACGGTCACAGCAAGACGGCTTGGTGGCTGGCAGTGTTTCCACTGTCGCTTGTTGCGGTGTTGCTTTATTGGGGTGTGTATTACCTGAGTCCATTATTATCTATATTTATTAGTGTACTCGTGTTGTATTTTTGCATGGGATTTGGCAAGTATAGTCAATGTTTCAAGGAAATTCAGCAAGCGTTACGCAGCAACCAACTCGATGAGGCGAGAACCTTATTGTCTGGGTTGAGTGGTATCAATATGCGGCAACTGAATAGCGAGGAAATTGCGCGTGTGACCATCGAAATCTCCGTGATTAAGGCGCTTCGTCATCTTTTTGGGGTGATTGTTTGGTTTTCAATGTTTAGTCTGTTGGGCTTAGGGGGGGCGGCAGGTGCATTGCTCTACCGAATCGGATGGGCACTGCGTACGCATTGGACTGATAAATTAAATGCGGATGAATTGGCCGAGGCGAAATTCGATGCTTTTTCCCAGGAAATGTTTCATCGCCTCGAATGGTTACCCATCAGATTAACGGCAGCAACCTTTGCAGTCGTCGGTAATTTTGAGGATACGGTGTATTGCTGGCGTTCACAGGCATCAAGTTGGCAGGACAGTGAAGCGGGCATCTTATTGGCCAGTGCTGCCGGTGCGTCGGGCATACGATTGGGGGCGGCTATTCATCAAGCGGGTGGCTTGCTGATCAGACCCGAGTTGGGTGCGGGCGAGAAAACAGGTGATATGGCCTTGCAATGTACAATACGTCTTATGTGGCGTTCTGTTATGTTCATGCTACTCATCCTGTTTATGTTAACGCTGGCAGGATTGTTGAGGTGAGAAGATTGACGCTCTAACTTGCCGTACAATGCGCCCATGAATAATCAACTCCCCTTCAGTTTACTTACACCCGATCTGGTGCTAGACGCGCTCGACAGTATCGGCTTAGCGAGTGATGGTCGTCTATTGACACTCAATAGCTATGAAAATCGTGTGTTTCAGGCAGGTATGAATGACACAGCCTCATTGATTGCCAAATTTTATCGTAATGCACGTTGGACGACAGAAGAAATTCTGGAGGAGCATCACTTTGTCTCCGGGCTGGCCGATCGTGAGATCCCGGTGCTTCCTGCGTTGAGTATCAATGGTAGCACCCTGCATGAGTTCAACGGTTTTCGGTTTTCGGTGTTCAGTAAGCAAGGTGGTCGAGCACCTGAACTGGATCGTCCGAATACACTTGAATGGATGGGACGTTTTTTAGGGCGTATCCATGCTGTGGGTGCGCTACAAACTTATGTTTTTCGTCCTATGCTGGATATACAAAGCTTTGGTGTGGAGCCGGCCCGTTATTTACAGGCACACGATTTTATTCCGCTTGAGTTGCGCGATGTTTATCGCGGTGTGATCGTTCATGCGTTGGAGGGTGTGCGGCGCTGTTTTGATCGTGCAGGGGATGTTAAATCCTTACGTTTGCATGGTGATTGTCATGTCGGTAATGTGTTGTGGACTGATGAAGGGCCTCATTTTGTGGATTTTGACGATAGTCGTATGGGGCCGGCCATTCAGGATTTGTGGATGCTGCTGTCCGGTGAGCGTGCAGAGCAAACACGGCAGTTGGGTGCATTGTTATCAGGCTATGAAGATTTTTATGATTTTAATCCGCGCGAAGTGCATTTAATTGAGGCTTTACGTACCTTACGTTTGATACACTATTCGGCGTGGATCGCGAGGCGTTGGGATGATGCGGCTTTTCCTGCCGCCTTTCCGTGGTTTAATACTCAGCAGTACTGGCAGGATCGCATTCTGGAATTGCGTGAACAAATCGCGCTGATGGAAGAAGCCCCGCTGCACTGTTGAATTCTCCCGCCTATATTCTTTATCAGAAAGTACACATGAGTAACGAAACTATCATCGCCGCAACACAGGATTGGCTGGAAAAAGCCGTCATAGGCTTGAATCTTTGCCCGTTTGCCAAAGCGGTACACGTCAAAAAACAGATACGTTATGTGGTGAGTGCCGCGACGACGGAAGATGTGCTGTTTGCTGAGTTAGTCGATGAATTACGCACGTTACAAGCGACGAATCCGGAAGAGATAGATACGACCTTGCTGATACACCCGTATGTGCTGACTGATTTTTTGGACTACAACGATTTTCTAGATGCGGTCGATGTTGCTACTGCAGAACCTGAATTTAATGATGCGTTTCAAGTTGCCAGCCTGCATCCTCAGTATCAATTTTCCGGTACTGACGTCGATGACATCGAAAATTTCAGCAACCGCTCACCTTATCCTACACTGCATCTGTTGCGCGAAACCAGCGTGGATAGAGCTGTGGACGCCTTTCCGGATGCCGACCGTATTCCGGATGCCAATATTGAAATGCTGAAAAAATTGGGGCGTGAAGGCTGGGATGCTTTGGGCTTGATAAAATAGCGTTAATATTCGTCAATCGGCATATAAACGCCAGTGGATTACGCCTTGTTGGCGGCGATCTGCTGAAACAATTCTAATCTTCGGGCGCTGATCTCGCCTTTAGCGACCGCTTCCAGCAGTGCGCAGCCCGGTTCGTGCTGATGATGACAGTCGCGGAATCGGCATTGACCCAGGTAGTTGTCGAACTCGATGAAACCTTGTTCTATTCGTCCCAAAGTTAAATGATGCAGACCGAAGGCTTGTACGCCGGGGCAGTCTATCAAACTACTGTGATCGTCTAATTTATAAAGTTTAGCGTGGGTGGTCGTGTGTTTTCCTGAATCGAGTACGGTAGAAATTTCACGCGTGGCCGCTTGTGCATCGGGTAGTAAAGCATTGATCAGAGTAGATTTTCCCATGCCGGACTGACCGACCAGTACGCTGGTGTGCCCTTGCAAAAAGGGGCGTAACGTCGTCACATCCTGTAATGCGGATAGTGTCAGCACGTTGTAACCGATGGCGCGATAGGGTTCGAGTTGCAGTCTGGCTGCTGCAGCAGGAACGGGTAAGTCACATTTATTTAACACGATCAGCACGGACAGATTTTGATCGAATGCAGCGATCAGGCAGCGTGTCACTACTTCATCGCTAAAGGACGGCTCTGCTGCGACGACGATGATAATTTGGCTGACGTTCGCTGCAATTAGTTTTGAGCGGAAAGCATCTGATCTGTGCAGTAATGAGCTACGCGGACCTATGCGTTCGATGACGCCCTGGTTGTCTCCGCTGCGCAGTACGTCTACGTTGTCTCCACACACTACATCGCTTTTTTTGCCTCGTGTTAAGCACGGCAGAAAACTTTCATCGGTTAATCTCACTAGATACTGCCGACCGAATGCCGCTACGATACGACCTTTAAGGATGTTTGGTGATTCCATTGCTGCCTTTTATTTGAGATTGTAATAACGATTCAGGTAGGCAGCCAGATGTTGTTCTTCCCGAGCGCTGAGGTTAGCCGCTACGTTACCGCTGCAAGCCTTGATTTGCCGAATTAAATCGCTAGCATTTTTTACCTTGTGATTGGGACGGGTAAATATCTCATTACCCTCACCGCCCATCATGTCTGCATGGCAACGATTGCATTGATAATGTTTAAATATTTTTTCACCTTCCGTTGCTTGCCCACCCGGAAAAGGGGATGCATGCGCTATTGTCGCTGATAAAATGCACAGAAATGCGATTAACGTTTTCATAATTGACCTTTTTATAGTGATTGTAAGTGAGCGATCCGTATGGCGGCAGGGGGGTGAGAGTCGTAAAATTTTGAATAAAGAGGGTCAGGGGTTAAGGTTGATGCATTATCCTGATACAGTTTTACCAATGCATTGACGAGATCGGTGGTGGATGTTTTTCGTGCAGCGTAAGCATCTGCCTCAAACTCATGCTTACGTGAATAGGCGGACAGGATAGGGCTTAAGAAAAATGTAAATGTGGGCATGACCATAAAAAAGAGTGTAAGTGTAATTCCCGTCGAGGGGTGTTCTATATTTATTCCCAGGCCGTGAAAGAACCAAGTGGTTTGCATGAGTTGGGATAACAACCATAAAAATCCTAAGCTCATTACAAAGCTCATGGCGATACGTTTCATGACGTGGTGATTAGTGAAATGCCCCAGTTCATGCGCCAGTACAGCCTCAATTTCATCAATATTCAGACGTTGTAGCAGGGTGTCAAAAAAGACGATGCGTTTTGTTTTTCCGAATCCGCTGAAATAGGCATTACCGTGCGCACTGCGTTTGCTGCCATCCATGACAAACAATCCGCTGCTTGTGAAACCGCAGTGGGATAACAACGCTTCGATACGCGTTTTCATAGACTCATCTTCTAATGGGCTGAATTTATTAAATAAAGGGGCAATAAAGGTTGGGTAGATAAATAAAATCAGAAGGTTGAATGTGACCCAAACCCCCCAGACATACAGCCACCAGTATTGACCCATGCCCGCCATTAGCCAGATCACGCCAAATAACAACGGCAAGCCGAATACGGCGCCAATTAACAGGCTTTTGAGTGTGTCTAAAAGATACAGTTTTAGTGTCATATTGTTAAAGCCAAAGCGTGCTTCAATCCGGAAAGTGCGATAGAGGCTGAATGGAACTTCCAGTAGGGATGAAAGCATTAAGACGACAACCAGAGTGGCAACGCCTTGTGTCAAGGGACTATTAAACCAGTCTGTGCAGCGAGTCGCTACCCATTCAATACCGCCGCCTATGGTGAATGCCAGCAATAAAACGGCATCGAACTGAAGGCTTAACATGGATAAACGCGTTTTTGCCGAAGTATAGTCCGCCGCTTTTTGATGGTCGCCAAGTTGAATTTTTTCACTAAATACGTCTGGTACTGCTGCGCGATGGGCTGCGATATGTGCCAAATGACGGCGAGCCAAGGCGAGTCGGGCTAATGTTGTAAAGGCGAGTAGCGTAATAAAAAACAACGTGAACTGGGTGGCCATCATGAGTATGTGTGTATCAGTGGTATAGGTTGGGGTGGTTGTGACACAATACGCGTCCAACCATTTAATAAAGCACGCGAATTATGGCACAAAATCAGAACTACCTCGTCTGGATAGATATGGAAATGACGGGATTAAACCCGGATACCGACCGTATTATTGAAGTGGCGATTGTGATTACCGATAATAATTTGGAAACGATTGCGCAGGCGCCGGTTCTGGTTGTGCATCAGCCTGAGATTATTATGGATGGCATGGATGCCTGGAATAAATCGACTCACGGCAAATCTGGTTTGATCGAACGCGTATGCATGTCGACGTTGGATGAAGCGGCTGTGGAGGCGCAGATGCTTGCCTTCTTAAAAGAATACGTACCGATACGCACCTCGCCTATGTGTGGCAATTCGATTTGCCAGGATCGACGTTTTATGGCGCGCTGGATGCCTAAATTTGAAGATTATTTCCATTATCGTAATTTGGATGTCAGTACGCTTAAGGAACTGGCAAAACGCTGGAAGCCTGATATGGCTAAAGGTGTGAAAAAACATGGCAAACATGAAGCGCTAGCCGATATTTATGAGTCTATTGAAGAGTTGAAGCACTATCGGGAGCATTTTATTCAGCTTTGAAAATAACTGAATATTTTTTCGGGAACTATGAGGCGCTGAATTTTCAATTTTAGAACAAGGAGAACTGTTATGTATAAACGCATTTTAGTGCCCATCGATGGCGGTAGTACATCGGAACGGGCGTTGCAAGAAGCGATTAAGTTGATCGATGCACAGCCTGCCTTGTTGCGCCTGGTCTACGTGCTTGATGATTTGCGTTTTTTAGATACTGAAGGTTATGTGGATTATGTCGAGTTACGTGTGCTGACCGCTAAAATAGGCGAGCGTGCATTAACCAAGGCTAAAGAGGTTGCACAGCAAGCCGATATTACGGTTGAAACAGCGCTGATTGAAGCAAACGGTGAAGGCGTGGCTCATGTGATTGATGCTGAAGCGGATCGGTGGGGTGCGGATTTGATTGTCATTGGTACCCATGGTCGGGCAGGATTTAATCACTTGTTGTTTGGCAGTGTTGCCGAAGGAGTGGTGCGAGGCGCTTCAGTACCGGTGTTGTTGGTACGCAGTGAATAGCCTCGCATCAGTTTAGGGTTTGCCGCGCAATCGATCAAACCCTAATGACTACTGTCCGCCCATGGCAATGGCGCGCTGTCGGCTCAGTTCAAGTTCGCTGATGTTGATTTCGGGCAGCCAGCCTTGTAAATTATTCATCACCAGTTGGCTTAGTGCTTGTATCCAATCTGCGCGATCGTTGAGGCAGGGAATATAGTGGTACTCTCCTCCCCCGGCGTGTACAAAGTCTTCCCGGCCTTCCATGGCAATTTCTTCTAAGGTTTCCAGACAGTCGCCAACAAAGCCCGGACAGACCAAATCTACACGTTTGGTTTTTTGTTCGCCTAGTGCCAACAAGGTGGCGGTAGTGTAAGGCTTGATCCATTCGGCTTTGCCAAAACGCGATTGAAAGCTCACGATATACTGGTCTTTTTGTAAGCCCAGTGCCTCGGCAAGAAGACGGCCTGTCTTGTGGCATTCGCAGTGGTAAGGGTCGCCTTTGTCCAGGGTATATTGCGGAACACCGTGAAAACTCATCACCAGTTTGTCCGGGCGACCATGCTGACGCCAGTAATCGTTAATGTTGGCCGCAAGCGCCTGAATGTAGCCCGTATCATCATGAAAATGTTTGAGCGTGCGGACAGCGGGAATATTGCGCAGGGTTTGCAGTTCGCTAAAGACTTGATCGAATACCGGTGCAGTAGAGCTGGCAGCATATTGTGGAAACATCGGCACAATCAGCAGACGCTGACAATTTTGTTCTTTTAGTCTACGTAATGCATCCGCAATGGAAGGATTGCCATACGTCATCGCAAAATCAACTACAACGGGTGAGCGGGTGATTTTGCCTAAGGCCTCATTCAGTAACACAGACTGTTTTTCTGTATAAACACGCAATGGCGAGCCTTCAGGCAACCAAATACTGGCATATTTTGCAGCAGATTTTTTGGGACGGACGTTAAGAATGATTCCGTTTAAGATTAGCCACCAGAGGGCTTTGGGTATCTCTACGACACGAGCATCCCCTAAAAACTGTTTTAAATAGGGACGCACCGCTTTTGCCGTAGGCGCATCGGGTGTCCCCAGGTTGACGAGTAAAACACCCGTTTTTTCAGGGGTGCCGTGGTTAAATTGGGGTTCGATCCGATAGCTCATTTTGATTTGTAGGGAATTAGAGTTTCTTTTCGGCTTTTTTGATGCCTTCTTGAATATCCGCGTGACGACCGGTGTCGGCATCTTCACGACCTGGGCGAGCCGGGGCATTCAAGGCCTTTTTGAAATATTCCAGCGACTTTGCATATTCTCCTTCTCCTAACAAGAAGTCTGCATAGAAGTAGTTCTGGTCGATACCGTTAGGATTAACTTTCAGTGCGCGTTCCAGATATTCGCGCGCCTTTTTATGGTCACCGAAAGAACCAAAGCTAGGTACTTTGTAGTATAGACTGCCCAAAGACGTGAGTGCAGAACCATCCAGTGAGATCGGATCAATTTTTTCTGCGCTCAGCAGCAAATCGCGCGCATCCTTGGCGGTACCGCCAGCCTTAAAGAAAACCTGATACTTGGCCAGTGTGCTGGTGATAATCCCTTCCCAGATTAGTGGTTCGGCGCGACCTGGATTACCGAGCGATACTTGATGTGCTTCTGTGGCGAGCTTTTTAAAAGCCGCTTCGCGATCCTTTTCCGGCGTTTGATATTCTGCTGCAGCCCATCCGTGTTGCAATTGTGAGATAGACGTATCCAGGGGCGTTGCTGCGTAAGTGCTATTGAGGCTCAAGGCGAGGAGGCAAAGATAAGCGTATTTTTTCATAATTAAGATTCCGTTCGATTATTTTTTAAGCAAGGCATATTTGCGGGCAATGCGGGTATTGCTCAATAGTCCGCGATCGACTAAACGGGGAAACATACCGTTTAACCGGGAAAAGAAAGATTCGGGTTGACCAATAAAATACTCAGGGGACGCACGTTCAATGGCCAAAATGATTTGCCCGGCAACATAATCCGGATCGTCCAGGTTAGTCTTGGTTTCAATATGCATTTGGCTGGTTAGTTCGTCGTTGAGCGATGTTTTTGTTGCCCGTGGCGAAATATAAGTTACCCCCACTGCGCTGTCTACCAGTTCACGGCGTAAGGCTTCAGAAAAACCGCGTATGGCGAATTTGCTGGCGCAATAGGTGGCAAAATGGGCAAAACCGATAGAACCAAATGCGGAACCGATATTGACGATGCGGCCACTATTTTGTGCCAGTAACTGAGGCAGAGCCGCGCGTACCAGTAACATCGGTGCGATCAAATTGACATTGATGACTTGTGCAATACGTTCTGGGGGTTGGCGTTCATACAACGTGAAGTCCATGATGCCCGCATTATTGATCACGATGTCCAGCCCCCCCAAACCCTGCTGAGTGGCGAGTATGACCTGTTCGGCAGCACCTTCCGAGGTTAAGTCTATTTCTATGGCAATGGCTTTACCGCCACTTTGATTGATCTGTTCGCAGATTTCCTTAAGGCGTGGTGCATTGCGTTCTACAAGCGCTAAATGCGCGCCCTTTTTTGCTAGTAACAGCGCAACCAGATAACCGATGCCACCGGCCGCTCCTGTTAGGATGATGCGTTTGCCCGATAAGGTCATTGTGCTTCCCCGGTTAAAAAACGCTCGCCAAGATCCCGGAAAATATCACCGTATAACTTGTAGACCATTTTTGCGCAATGTGTCAGGCAAGCCTGATCGGCGGGATCGGTAATTTTGTTGATCAGGGATTCATAAAAGTCGACATGACTCAAATCCAGCGATCCGTGTGAATTGAGATAGGAAAAAGCATCAGGTCCCAATCCCAGACTGTTTTGAATCGCTGAAGCTGCGTGCGTGGCCAGTGCGACGCTGGTTCCTTCCAATACCAGAACCATACCGAAAAATCCGATAGGATTGACACGGGCAATAGTGTCGTAGGCATAAGCGACCATCAACTCAGTTGCCACCCGCGGCGTGCCATTGCGTACCGCTTCTTTATCGCCACCGCACGCCTGGATGTCGCCCGGTATCCATTCCTGGTGGCCGACTTCTTCTTCGATGTATTCAGCTACCGCCGTTCTGAGCCATTCATATTTTCCAGGCAGCCGGCCGCCGCAGCTCATCAAGAGGGGAGTGGTGTGCTTGACGTGGTGGTAAGCTTCGGTCAGAAAGGCGATGTATGCCTCAAGTGAGACTTCTCCCATGGCAGCCGCTTGAATAATGGGCAGGCGCTGTAATTCATTACGTTCTGTTTCTGTTGCGGCCAAGAGTTGCTTGTAAATAGTCATAGCATTTCCTTTTTAATAAGGTTTAAGCATAAAGCGTTTCTATTGCAGCTTGATAATGAGCCCAGATTGCATCGCGTTTTAATCGTCCATTGGCCGTGAGTTGACCATTTTGAGGCAAAAACGGTGCGGTCGCGAGTAACCAGTATTTTACCTGAGCATAGTCAGGTAAAACTAAATTCGCTTCGGTAATCGCGCTATTCACGGCAGCGATGATTTCCGGGGTATTGCCGCGAGGCACAATGAGCGCAACATTGTAGGGGCGAGCCTCACCGAAAACAGCGGCCTGAGCAATGGCAGGGTGCAGCGTCAGCTCGCGCTCTACCCATTCGGGTGACACATTACGTCCGAATGAAGTAATGAAAATATTTTTTTTTCGTCCTGTCAGATGCAAATAGCCATTCGCGTCAAGATAACCTATATCACCTGTCGGCCAGTAAGTGTTCGGGGGATATTCCTCACCACCGGTGTAGCCCAATAGCGTGGCACCTTGCACCAGTATTTCACCCTCAGTTGTGAATTTAAGCTGAATGTGCGTTAAGGGTTTACCTACACTACCAATACAGCGATCGATTTCGGTATTGAGTGAGACGACGGATGCGCATTCGGATAAGCCGTAACCTTCAAATACCGGAATTCCGAGTTGTGCCGCACGTTGTAACAGGCGTTCGGAAACCGATGCGCCGCCGATTGCGACAAAGCGTAATTGTTTGGGACTAGGGTGGCCCGCTTCTATCGCGGCAACTTGTGCATGCAGTAATTGCGGAGTCAAAATCGTGGTGGTGGCCTGATGTGCTATCAATACGCCCAGCATTTTTTGCACATCCAGCGAGCTGGAGCCCGACAGTCCGACGCTGACTAAAGGTAGCAAGTGACAGCATGCCCCGGCCATGAGGGGTACATATAATCCAGCTAAATTTTCCAGCAAGGTCGACAGTGGCAATACGCTGACATGGTTGTCGTTTGAGCTTCCTTTGGTTGCTAACAATAATGAATGTGCAACTTGATAGAGTGCCTCGACTGACAAACACACCCCTTTGGGGTGTCCGGTGGTGCCTGAAGTGTAAGTTACTTTAACCGTGCCTGCAGGCAGAATTTTGCGGGGGAGGTCGTCGAGTCGGAATTCAGTGATGTCCTGCGCGTAAAAGCATTGCACGAGGGTTTTTTTAATTTTAATCCCGTTTTCTTCCAATATCTTGCGATAAAGTTCGGGTTGATCTGTCAGTATGCTATCAATGCCCGCATCACGAATACTATGGGCGATTTGCTCACTGGAAAAAAAGAATGGCAGGGGAATGCTGATCTTGCGGGCGGCTAAACAGGATAAATCAAGCACAGCCCAAAGTGGCGAATTATCCAATGCCAGAGCTATCGTTTTGCCAGGCAGTGTGGCCAGTTGTGCGCTAGTTTGTTCAAGGGCGCAGCCCAACTCATGATAGCTAAATGTGTTTTTCTCGCCCACAAGCGCCAGGTTGCCAGTTTGTTGCTCACACTGCTTTTTAATGGCTTCAATAAGGTAGGATTGCATAGCTGACTTTCTAATTTTGGCTTTCGCGATTTCGATCTACCCGTCGTATTGCCATCACTTGCGGGTGCTGTTCATAATAATTACCCCATTCCAGTTGTTCATCAGCGGGAAGATGTTTGATGTCGGCATCGCACAAGACTCTGGGGAAAATATTTTGTTTTATCAATGCATTACGAACTAACTGTACCGCCGTGAACACAGCCCACTGTTTCGATGTGGCGTGGAGCTGATCAAAAATGGCGCTAATCAACAATCGTGACAAACCCATTTCGGCCACTGAATAATTGCCAATCTCAACAATATCGTTGCGATTGATGGGCGAGCCAACTCGTTTGGAGAGTAATTGTTCGATAGGTTGATCCGTGTAGTTTTCAAGGAACAGACGTTCCGCTCCCGCATTGCGTATGCCGCATGCTGCGATTAACTGGCCGTTAAGATCTCGCAGACTCATCAGTTCGGGCAGGAAAAAGCGTACTTTTGCGCCGCAAGCCTGAAAAAATATACTGGAAATGAACTGTTCAATTTCAGTTCTATCAGCAGCATCCCGCCCCGAAAAATGGACGGTATAAGTCATCGTACTCATGTTGGCGGGTTCGGAAATGCGTTTTTGTATCATATCGTTTTATCTGTCATGCTGAGCGACGCTGTGAAGAACTATCATTTTACCTGTAACAGGACTTGGTGTAAGCCATGTTTAAGTGTGTCTGCGCTTGAATAAAGTTCCATTCTCCATAAAATTGCATCGGGGGATAAAAATAGCTGTATATATTTAGCTGATAATTTATCTATTTTCCCGTTTAAATAGAAAGTCGGTTTGACAAACAGGCGTTTGAAAACTACATTGAATGTCTTTACAAGTAACGCCAGATATTTCATGCGATCTATTTTTTTTCTAGTTATCCTTACTTTATCCTTAACCGCCTGTGGCAGCAAAGCCTCAGCGCCAACGGTGCAAACTCTGCGACCTGCGCTAACCCGGTTGGTCTCGGTATCTGGCCATACCGGTGACTTTCGTTATAGTGGCGAAATTCGGTCACGCCATGAAGTCAATTTAGGATTTCGTATCGGGGGTAAGTTAATTGAGCGTAGAGTGGTTGCCGGTTCGGTTGTTAAAGCGGGGCAAGTGCTTGCCCGGCTGGATGCGACGGATACCAGCTTGCAGGTAAATTCAGCGCAAGCCCAGTATCAGTTGGCGAAGTCTGAAGCGGAGCGTTATCGTGAATTGCGTAGTAAAGGTTTTGTGAGTCAAGGCGCCTTGGATGCCAAAGAAGCGAGTTTGGCGGCGGCATTGACGCAGGCTGGTTTGACAAGTAATCAGTCCGGTTACACGATATTGCGGGCTGAGCATGACGGTGTGATTGCGGCTACCCTGGTTGAAGAGGGGCAGGTGTTGAGTTCCGGGCAAGCTGTATTGCGTTTTGCGCAAGCGGATGAATTTGAAGTGGCCATTGAAATTCCTGAGTCAGATTTTAGTTTGCGCCATGTTGGGGATATCGCGAGCATCGAATTTTTAACGGGTGAAGGAGAATCGCTGGTTGGGCGCTTGCGTGAACTCTCTTTATCAGCCGATCCTGTCAGTCGCACTTATGCCGCACGGGTGTCATTCAGCCCCAAGCGCGGGCGGGTCGCACTGGGTATGACGGCCCGGGTTTGTTTTGATAAGGGTGAACCGTCGTCCTCTGAGCTGATTATTCCGCTTACGGCTGTTTATCAAAAAGGAACACAGGCGGCAGTATGGGTTGTTACTGCAGATCATCGTGTCAATTTGCGTCCCGTTGAAGTTGCCGCTTATCGTGAAGAGGGCGCAGTCATCGTGCGAGGTTTGGCTGCTGGTGAACGCATTGTCAGTGCGGGCGTGCATCGTTTATCTGCGGGTGAACAAATTCAACTCGTCGAAAGCGCGCAATGAAAGAGCCTAGTGAGAAAACGCTAAAATCTGATCCGGAAGTGTCGAATTCAGGTTTTAAAATGAATCTTTCCGCCTGGGCGCTGACGCATCAGCAGATGGTGTTGTACCTGATTATTGTTTTGACCTTGGCCGGGGTGATCTCTTATTTTAATTTGGGTCGTGCGGAAGATCCCGATTTTACTTTCAAGGTCATGGCTGTTCGTACCCTGTGGCCCGGAGCGACCACGTTGGAAGTCGAGCGGGAGCTGACCGAGCGGATAGAGAAAAAGCTGCAAGAAACGCCTTGGGTCGATGTATTGCGCTCAGCGTCTAAGCCGGGTGAGTCTATGGTGTTTGTGGTACTCAAGGATTACACGCCTAAGCTGGAAGTGCCGGAAGCGTGGCGGCAGGTGCGCAAAAAATTAGATGATATTCGACATACGCTGCCCGTTGGCGTGCAAGGTCCTTTTCCCAATGAAGAGTTTGGTGATGTACAAATTCATATTCTCGCTTTAACCGGTGATGGTTTTGATTTGGCGAGTTTGCGTCGCTATGCCGATGATATTGCGCTGGATTTGAAGCGTTTACCCGATGTAAAACGTGTCGAGTTGATAGGAGTTCAGGAAGAGAAAATTTTCCTTGATGCGTCGCCGGCACGACTGGCCAGTTTTGGTATTACACCCGCGCAAATTGCGCTAGCCTTGCAGCAACAAAATGCAATTTCTCCTGGCGGATTTCTTGATACACGTACCGATCGCATCTGGCTGCGTGTCACGGGTGGCTTTGACAATATAGATCGCATACGTAATACCGAGCTGTTGGTGAATGGTAAGCCGATGCGTTTGGGTAATATCGTTCATGTGTCACGCGGTTTGGTGGATCCGCCTACGCCGAGAATGCGGGTGGGCGGCGCGCCGGCTATTGGTATCGGCATTATCATGGATAAAGGGGGGAACGTCATCGGTCTGGGTGAAAATCTGGATGCGGCGCTGAAGACGATCAAGGCATCCTTGCCGGTCGGGATTGAGGTACACACTGTGGCCGATCAGCCTGAGGTGGTCAAAGAGTCTATTTCTTTGTTTCAGGATTCGCTCGCCGAAGCGATTCTGATTGTCTTGATGGTGTCTTTTTTGAGTCTGGGATGGCGAACCGGAACGGTGGTGGCCTTGTCCATTCCGCTGGTGTTGGCGATTACGTTCTTTTTGATGAAGGTGTTGGGCATCGATTTACAGCGCATTTCTTTGGGGGCATTGGTCATCGCGCTGGGTTTGCTGGTAGATGATGCCATTATTGCCGTGGAAATGATGGTGGTCAAAATGGAGCAGGGTTGGGATCGTTTCCAGGCGGCCACTTTTGCCTATACCTCCACCGCATTCCCGATGCTCACAGGGACATTAATTACCGCTGCCGCGTTTACACCCGTGGGTTTTTCCAAGTCGGCGGCGAGTGAATATACTTTCTCTATTTTTGCTGTCGTCACGATAGCCTTATTAGTCTCGTGGTTAGTAGCCGTGGTGTTTACGCCTTATTTGGGTTTTAAATTGTTAAATCCTGCCAAGCTTGTTGCAGGAGGGCACGGTGAGGATGTTTATGACACGCCTTTTTATAGGCGTTTTCGCTCGCTGCTGGTTTGGTGTTTGCGTAACCGGTGGAAGGTGATAGGGGCGACATTGTTATTGTTCATTCTGTCTGTCGTTGCTTTTGGTCAGGGTGTACAGAAACAGTTTTTCCCGTCTTCGAGTCGACTTGAGTTGATGGTGGATTTGTGGTTGCCGCAAGGTGCTTCGCTCAAAGCCAGTGAACATGAAGTCGAACGTGTTGAGCAGTTGCTCAAAGGAGATAAGGCGGTATCTTCTTATTCCTGTTATGTCGGGAATAGTGCGCCACGTTTCTTTTTGTCCTTAGATGTGAAATTATTTAGCGACAATTATGCGCAGTGCGTTATTTTGACTCGTGACTTCAAGATGCGTGAGCAGCTTAAATTACGTCTTGAACAGATATTTACGTCCAGTACAGGCGGATTTAGTCATATACATCCTCATGTGGTGAGACTGGAAAATGGCCCGCCTGTCGGGTATCCGGTGCAATTTCGAGTCAGTGGTCCGGACGTTGAACAAGTGCGACTGATCGCCGATAAGGTTTCTGTTGTGATGCGCGCTAATCCGCATTTACAGGATGTGAGTTTGGATTGGAATGAAAAAGTCAAAAGCGTACATGTCGAAGTGGATCAAGATAAAGCAAAATTGTTAGGCACGTCCAGTCGGGATATTGCGCAGGCGATGCAAGGGTGGTTAAACGGGGTGGCGTTGACGCAATATCGCGAGACTGACAAGTTAATTGATGTTGTCTGGCGGGGAACCGGGGATGCGCGTTCGCTGGATAATCTGGCAAGTCTGGATATTCAGCTTGCTAATGGCCGTCATGTACCCCTGATACAAGTGGCTCATTTTGTGCCTGTCCTGGAAGAGGCGGTGATTTGGCGACGTAATCGTCAGCCTACCATGACAGTATTGGCGGATATGATAGATAAAACGCAACCGGCAACGGCCTCTTTTCAGGTGAATGAAAAGTTGGATGAATTAAGGTTGACGATACCTAATGGTTATCACATTGATATGGGCGGTAGCGTTGAGGAATCTGCAAAGGGGGAAAAAGCGATAAAAGCCGTGATGCCGCTGATGTTGATCGGCGTGATTACCTTGCTGATGATGCAGTTGCAAAGTATCAGTCGAACCTTGATCGTGCTACTTACTGCGCCATTAGGATTGATAGGGGTAACTGCAGCGCTGCTGATATTTCAGGTGCCGTTTGGCTTTGTTGCCAACTTAGGATTTATCGCATTAGCAGGAATGATAATGCGAAACTCGGTGATACTGGTGGATCAAATTCGTCAGGATGAGGCGGAAGGGAAAAGCAGTTGGGAAGCTATTCTGGGTTCGACGGTCCGGCGTTTCAGACCCATTATGTTAACTGCCGCCGCTGCTATTTTGGCTATGATTCCCCTGACACGACAGGTATTTTGGGGGCCGATGGCCGTCACTATCATGGGCGGATTGGTTGTTGCGACTTTGCTTACCTGCTTGTTTTTACCTGCACTTTATGCGGCCTGGTTCAAGGTGAAAGAAGGTTGAGGCGGCCTTAAAGTTGGCGGATAAAGTCTGTTGCTAGATGAATGCCAGACGCAATGTCTCTTAGTCTGGCGTTTGCTATTCTGATGCTGAATGTCTAAACTCGGGAAAAATGACAGTCCAAACGTTGCTGTGGTTTGAATATTTTAAGGATGATAGCTTGACGCCTACTTTGGTTTTTGACATTGAAACAATTCCCGATATCGCAGGTCTGCGTATTTTGCACAAGCTCGATGCTGACGTGAGCGATGTAGAAGTCGCGGAAATGGCCTTCCAGCAACGACGTCAAATAACGGGCAGCGATTTTATGCCTCATCATTTACAACGTGTCGTCGCTATTTCCTGTGTGTTGCGGGAGGGCGAGCACTTTAAAGTCTGGTCTTTGGGTGAGATTGATGAAGACGAAGGCTCGTTGATACAGCGTTTTTTTGAGGGCATAGACAAATATACGCCGCAACTGGTGTCCTGGAATGGGGGCGGTTTTGATTTGCCGGTATTGCATTATCGAGGTCTGATTCAGGGCGTGCAATGTGCCCGTTACTGGGACATGGGCGAGGATGATCGCGACTTTAAGTGGAATAATTACATCAATCGATATCATTTGCGTCATCTTGATTTGATGGATTTATTGGCTATGTATACAGGGCGTGCTAATGCACCGTTGGACGACTTGTCTCGTTTGATGGGCTTTCCCGGTAAGCTGGGTATGGATGGCGCTCTTGTTTGGCAAGCTTATCAGCAAGGAGAGTTGGCACAGATACGTCACTATTGTGAAACAGATGTCGTCAATACCTTTCTTGTTTATACGCGTTTTCAAATGATGCGGGGTGTGCTTAGCAAGGACGCCTACAAAAAAGAATGTGACCTGATACGGCGTGAATTAACGCATTTGAATTTACCGCACTGGCAGGAATTTTTACTCGCATGGCCTCAGTCATGATGCTCCAGCGTATCTGGGTCGTCATAGGATGGGCGCTGATTTTTTTGGTTATTTACCTCTCTTTGGCTCATGAATCCCCGTCTACACTGACTTTTGAAAATCTGGACAAAATTAAACATCTCGCCGCTTATGCCATGCTCTCGTTTTGGCTGTGTCAGGTTTATCCGTCACGACGAGCGCGTTTGCTGGTGATTGTAGCGCTGTTAGCCTTGGGTGTTGCACTTGAGTATGTGCAAGGCTGGACTGGCTATCGTACTTTTGATGTGTTGGATATGCAGGCTGATGGTGTCGGTGTGCTGGCAGGATGGCTGTTGGTATTGACCCCGTTGGGGCGTATGCTGGCCGGTATTGAGCGTCGTGTCGGTGTTTTGTATCGTCACCCTGAGTGATGAAGTATATAGCGGTATTTTATAAAATTATTTGAAATTGGAATTAAACTGAAATGACAGTAACGATTGAATCGCTGGACCAGGAAGGTCGCGGCATTGCGCATGCAGATGGTAAAGTAATTTTTATTGAGGGTGCGCTCACGGGTGAAGTGGTGAGCTACGCGTCTTACCGAAAAAAACCCGCTTTTGAATTGGCACAAATGACGGCCTTGCATCGTGCCGCTTCAATTCGGGTAGAGCCTAAGTGTTTACATTACGGTGTGTGTGGCGGGTGTTCGATGCAGCATCTGGATTCTCGTGTTCAGGTTGCAGTGAAACAGCGTATTTTGGAAGATAGTCTGGCTCGCATCGGGCGCGTCAAGCCTGAAACGATATTGCCTGCAATATATGGGCAAGCCTGGGGGTATCGCGAGCGGGCACGGATTTCGGCTAAATATGTGATCAAAAAAGAAAAGATGCTGGTGGGTTTTCATGAGAAGCGCAGCAGTTTTGTCGCTGATATGCAAAGTTGTGAAATATTGGAGCCTAAAGTAGCGGGTTTGATTTTGCCCTTAGCCGGTCTGATAGCCGGTTTGTCGGTGCGAGATAAATTGCCCCAGATCGAAGTTGCGGTAGGTGAGAATGTGTATGTGCTGGTTTTGCGCATTATGGCGCAGTTGACAGCAGAAGATCAAATCGCATTGCGCGCTTTTGCTGATCAGTATCAGGTTCAATTCTGGTTGCAAACCAAGGGTCCTGAAACCGTCGTGCCTTTCTATCCGCTGGATGCGCCTGCGTTGTCTTATAGTTTGCCCGAATTTGATATTGTCATGCCGTTTGCACCGGGTGAATTTACACAGGTAAATAGTCAACTCAATCGCGTCATGATCAGTCGTGCTATGCGTCTGCTCAATCCGCAAAAAGGTGAGCGCATAGTCGATTTTTTCTGTGGGCTCGGTAACTTTACTTTGCCGATTGCTCGCAGTGGCGCACAAGTGCTGGGTATTGAGGGAAGTGATGCGTTGGTTAAACGCGCAGCGCAAAATGCCGCTTCTAATAATTTATCCGCGAATACAGGTTTTAGTGCGAGAAATCTGTTTGAAATGGATGAGTCAGGTCTGCTGGCCTTAGGTAAGTTTGATAAGTGGCTGATAGATCCCCCGCGTGACGGCGCGATGGAACTGGTTAAATCCATCACGCCCGGCATCGCGCCTGAATTGATTGTTTATGTGAGTTGCAACCCGGCAACGCTGGCGCGTGATGCTGCTGAGTTGGTGCAGCGTGGTTATGTGCTTAAATCAGCGGGTGTAATGAATATGTTCCCGCAAACTTCTCATGTGGAATCAATCGCGGTATTCGTAAAACAATAAACCAGACGGGCTAAATGTGTTTGTGTCATTTAGCCTGTTTTTTGCCTTAATTTAATTGGGTTGATCCAGCGAAAACAGGGGATTTTTCATTACGATTTTCATGCGTTCGCCAAATTCCTGAGCGAAATTTTTCATCGCTTTTGCCGCTTCCTTTTCACCGGTTGACCGTTCCAGTGTGTCTGCCATGGACAGTAAGGTCTGGTGATAAAACTGCTTCATTTCATCGACCCTCATTTCCTGTGTCCATAAGTCAATGCGCAGGGTATTCTTTGCTTTTTCATCCCACACCGATAGCATGATTGCAGGGCTGGTGCTCAATACGCCACCATCGGATGCGCTCCAGTCTATCTTTTGTGGCATGTTTTTTTCATCTAAGCTGACGATAAATTTGATTTCTGATTGTTTCATAGCGATCCCGTGAGTAATGACTGTTAAGTCAGTTGGTTAGTTCTTTAGTTTTGAGAATGCGGCTGCCATTGCGTTTGGTGAGGTGATTTTAACCGTTTCAAGTTTTGTTTGTCCCCGCTTAACAAGGGGTTTTGGAGTTTCCTTGGCCGCAGCTTGCGGTGCGGTATCTGTTAAACGCAGGGTCAAGGCGATGCGTTTACGCTGGCTATCGACCTCCAATACCTTGACTTTCACGATTTGTCCTGCTTTGACTATCGTATGGGGATCTTTGACAAAGGTGTTTGATAGGGCCGAAATATGTACCAGTCCGTCTTGATGTACACCGATATCGACGAATGCACCAAACGCGGCAACGTTGGTAATGACCCCTTCTAAAATCATATCCGCTCGTAAGTCGGAAATTTGTTCGATTCCTTCGCGGAAAGTCGCTGTGGTGAATTCAGGACGAGGGTCGCGGTTTGGTTTTATTAGCTCATTGAATATGTCGTTAATCGTTGGCAGGCCAAATTGTTCATTGACGTAATGTGCGGTGTTGAGCGATTGTAACAAGGCGCTATTGCCTATGACCGATTTGATATCTTGTTTAACGTCAGACAGGATGCGTTTGACGAGCGGGTAGGATTCCGGATGTACGGTTGAGGCATCCAGTGGATTACTGCCATTCATGATGCGCAAGAATCCCGCAGCCTGTTCAAAGGCTTTTTTACCCAAGCGCGGCACGTTCAAAAGTTGCGCGCGCGAAGTGAAGCTGCCATTGTCATCGCGAAAAGAGACAATATTTTGTGCCACTGTGCTGTTGAGTCCTGATACGCGGGTGAGTAGGGGGACGGAAGCCGTATTGACATCTACGCCGACCGCGTTGACGCAATCTTCCACGACGGCATCGAGCGAACGTGCTAATCGGGACGGATTGACATCGTGCTGGTACTGACCGACCCCGATGGATTTTGGATCTATTTTTACGAGCTCGGCTAGAGGATCTTGTAGCCGGCGTGCAATAGACACTGCGCCGCGCAAACTGACATCCATAGCGGGGAGTTCTTTTGAGGCAAATTCCGAGGCGGAATAAACCGAGGCGCCCGCTTCCGAGACGACGGCACTGGTGATTTTTAGTTCGGGCCGGCGTTTAATCAGTTCCTGGGCAAGTTTCTCTGTTTCGCGTGAGGCGGTGCCGTTGCCAATTGCAATGACACAGATGCGATGTTTTTCGGCAAGTTTTGACAGTATCTGCAATGAACCTTGCCTATCATTACGAGGTGGGTGCGGATAGATAACGGCGGTATCGACGACTTTCCCTGTTTCATCCACGACGGCAACTTTCACGCCTGTACGTATGCCGGGATCTAATCCCATCGTCGCGCGCGGGCCGGCTGGGGCTGCCAGCAACAGATCTTTCAAATTGCGTGCAAACACATTGATGGCTTCGGTATCGGCTTTCGTCCGTAGCGCGCCTATGAGTTCTGTTTCTAAATGCAGGCTCATTTTCGAGCGCCAGGCATAGCGTACTGTTTCGGCTAGCCAGGCATCCGCGGGCCGGTTTTTTTGCATGATGGCAAAGCGTTTGGCGATGCGAGCTTCACAAGGGTTATGGGGGGCTGAAGCCACAGGTTTTTCCGCTTCACTATCAAGACGTAGTTGCACTGTCAATAGTTCTTCTCGTCGTCCTCTTAAAATTGCCAGTGTGCGATGTGAAGGGATGGTTTTGATTGATTCTGAATAGTCGAAGTAATCGGCATATTTTTCGGCTTTTTTATCATCAATGACGCGCGCATCAACGATGCCATGATCTAGCATATATTCGCGTAAACCGGACAGCAAGATGGCGTCTTCTGAAAAACGCTCCGTCAATATTTGTCTTGCACCCTCTAATGCGACTTTAGTATCAGGCACGCCAGGATTTTCGCCTTGCTCGGTGCTAAAGGATGTTCGAAGGTATTTTTTGGCCTCCTGTTCTGGGTGGAGTGAGGGGTTTTTTAACAGGGTGTCCGCCAGCACTTCGAGTCCGGCTTCGCGGGCGATTTGTGCGCGGGTGCGGCGTTTGAGTCTGTAGGGCAGATATAAATCTTCCAGTAGCGTCTTGTCTGTTGCATGGCTGATGGCATCGAGCAACGCGGGTGTCATCTTGTTTTGTTCGTTAATCGCCGAAATGATGGTGGTGCGGCGCATTTCCAGTTCGCGTAAATAACTCAGTCGGTCTTCTAGCTGGCGAAGTTGAACGTCGCTAAGTCCGCCAGTGGCTTCTTTGCGATAGCGCGAAATAAACGGTACCGTCGCGCCTTCATCAAGCAAGGCAATAGCGGCAATAATTTGTGCAGCTTGGGCAGCCAGCTCTAAGGCTAAGCGTTGTTCTATGGATGGCAGCATGATGATTCCTTTGTTGATTCAGATTGCTTGCATCGTGCAATCTTACAGCAAAGGTCTTGGCAGGCACGAAAAAGGCGACCTGTGAGTCGCCTTTTTCGTGGATTACTGCAATTAAGAATTAGTCTTTTTCGCCGCTGAATGCCATTAACAAGCTGAGCAGGTTGACAAAGATATTGTAGATGTCGAGGTAGAGCGACATGGTCGCCATCACGTAGTTGGTTTCACCTCCTTGAATGATCTGGCTGATATCAAAAAGGATATAGGCTGAGAATATCAGTACGGCAATAGCAGAGATCGTTAGTGACAGCGCGGGTATGGCGAAAAATATGTTCGCCAAAGAGGCGATCACCAGCAAAATGACGCCGATAAATAGGAATTTTCCCATAAAACTGAAATCTTTTTTGGTGACGGTGGCAATGGTTGCCAGACTGAAAAAAATCAGTCCCGTGCCACCAGCGGCCATGCCGATCAACTGTGCGCCATTCCTTAAATGTAATGCAGCTTGCAGGATAGGACCCAAGAAGATTCCGGCAACGAAGGTAAATGCGAGTAAGGCCGCGATTCCCCATACGCTATTACGCAGAGCCGTAACGGTGAACAATAAGCCCATCATTACGCCGAACATCAGCAGCGAACCCATAATGGGGTGTAGTGCCATAAATGTAAAACTGATGGACGTGCCGATGAATGCGCCTATGATGGTGGGAATCATGGTCATGGCCAGCATCATATAAGTATTGCGTAAAACGGTGTTTTGTTGACTTGCCAGCGCGCTCGCGTGGTTGATGTATTGGTTTTGGTATTGCATGGTTTACTCCTGTAAAGTTATGCATTGTTGGTGCAACGGGCATGAGACTAGCGAACTATTAAGAAAGTTGCAATCTTCTGCGTCTATTTTATTCAAAATTGTCGCATGAGGACACAGTCTAGCCCTCGCGTTTTCAGTTCGTCATATTCTGTAAGACGGTACGGAATCAATATCTGATGCCAAATTGAAAGAAGATTATGCAAGATAATAGCTACACAATCAGAGCGATGACCCGGCAGGAGTTTGACATCTCAATTGACTGGGCTGCGGCGGAAGGATGGAATCCGGGTTTGTACGATGCGGATGCCTTTTATACTGCCGATCCAAATGGTTTTTTTATGGGATTTCTTGGCGATGAGCCTGTTGCAACGATCTCAGTCGTGAAATATGGCGATTCCTTTGGCTTCCTTGGTTTTTATATGGTCAATCCGGCGTATCGCGGCAGGGGCTACGGCATTCAGATATGGAATGTGGCTCTTGAATATTTAAAAGGTCGTAATATTGGCCTTGATGGCGTTGTCGCTCAACAAAGCAATTACAAAAAGTCAGGATTTACATTGGCCTATCGCAATATCCGCTATCAGGGAACCGGCGGCGGTGCTTGGGTGGTGGATACAGAAATTGTCCCTCTATCCAGTCGTTTATTTGATGAGATAGGTGTATACGACAAACTGTTTTTTCCTGAGGATCGCCTTCAATTTCTGCGGCGTTGGGTCGAACAACCTCAAGGTGCGGCATTAGGTATTCTAAGCAATGGCAAGTTGGCAGGTTATGGTGTGCTGCGTATATGTCGAGTCGGCTACAAAATAGGCCCTTTATTCGCGGATAATGCTGAGCTTGCAGAGCGTCTATTTCTGGCATTAAAAGCCTGCGCTACGGAAGGGATTCCCATTTTTCTTGATATACCGGAAGTCAATTTAGCAGCAGTTGATTTGGCCAAGCGGCACAATATGACACTTGTCTTTGAAACAGCCCGTATGTACACCGGACCGCATCCAGATTTACCAATAAACAGATTGTTCGGCGTTACAACTTTTGAGCTAGGCTGATCACAGTGGCAGGATGGCTGATATCGTTGTCCGCGAAATCGTGTCTATCGCCAAAAAGTTACTGCACTTCGGCCTTGCAATCTTACTTAGAGTTGCGAAATTTAATGAGTACAATGGTCGCGGCGAGGATAAGCCATAAGGCTAATAAGTAGAGTGCGTTAGTAAAACTACCGCTAGCTGTTTTTACCCAGGCGACCATTACCGGGCTTAAATAACCTGCTAAGTTACCGCAGGCATTAATTAAAGCCAGTCCTCCCGCTGCCGCAGTCCCGCTTAAAAAGGTAGTCGGTAAAGACCAGAACACAGCCAATGCCGACAAAACACCAAGACTGGCAAGGGAAAGTCCTAACAACGCCAACGGTAAATTATCATTATTGATGGCACTTAACACGAGTCCGCCACTACCGATCAACGCACTTAAGGCCACATGCCAGGCGCGTTCATTGTATTTGTCTGATGAGTATCCGACTAATATCATACCCATTGCTGCTACGATATAAGGAATCATTGTTAGCAGCCCGGTATGCCAGAGGGTGTGATGTCCCGCATCGTTTACGATTTGCGGCAGCCAGAAAGAAATTCCGTAAAGCCCCATTACGATTGAAAAATATACCAGGCTAAGTAACCAAACATTTACATTGGCAATAGCTCGATTAAAAAGAACTATATGACCAGCTTGTTCTTTTTTCGCGGTGTCGACGGCTAGCTCTCCCATCAGCCAGTGTTGTTCTTCTTTTGTTAGCCAGTGCGCCTCCGCCGGATTATTTTTCAGCCACATCGCAACCATGATCCCTAGCAGCAGTGCGGGTAAGGCTTCGACTAAAAATAACCATTGCCACCCGGCCAATGTCCCAAGGCCATCCAGATACGTCATAATAAATCCGGAAAGCGGTCCGCCGATAATCCCGGCTAAAGCAACCGAGGCCATAAAAGTAGCGGTGGCTTTAGCGCGACGTTGTGCGGGATACCAATACGTCAAATACAAAATAATCCCGGGAAAAAACCCTGCCTCGCCTGCACCTAACAGAAAGCGTACGACATAAAATTGCAGCGGCGTGCTGACAAAAACCATTGCCGCCGATAATAAGGACCAGACTATCATAATTCTGGCAATCCAAATTTTTGCACCTACTTGTTGCAAAATCAGATTGCTGGGTATCTCAAACAGAAAATACCCGCACCCAAGCCATAAACGCTATCGCTAAAGCCCAGTTGTGCCGACATGGTAATCTTGGCAAAGCCTATGTTTACACGGTCAATATAGGCGATAACGTAC
>CAIOSY010000132.1 GCA_903861075.1 uncultured Nitrosomonadales bacterium | reverse complement strand
GCCGTGAAAGGGCGATGTCCTAGGCCTCTAGACGATAGGGACGTTACGTATCGTCTGTGGTGGAGATAAGCAGGATCGAACTGCTGACCTCTTGCATGCCATGCAAGCGCTCTCCCAGCTGAGCTATACCCCCTACATCGAAGAGGGCGCATTATAGAAAAACATTCCTTCTATGTAAAGCCTTTTCTCCCGTTTTTTAAAGATATTTAGCCATACGCGCCAAAACCGTTTCTCGCGGGAACAAAGACAACACCGCATCAACTGAAGGGGTGTGGGTTTGACCGACTAACATCACGCGCAACGGCATGGCCAATTTCGGCATTTTCAGTGCGTGCTTTAGCAGTAATTCCTTGATCAATAGCGCCAATTTCGCGGACTCCCATTCAACCTCAGAAAAGCACACTGCCAACTCTCGCAACGCAGGCAACACTTCCGGTTGCAACTGCTCGTCCAACAAAGCCTGCTCAGGATGCACCTCAACATAAAATACTTCCGCCTCATCCGCCAACTCCAGCAAGGTCGCCACACGACCCTTATACAGTGCGACAACCGCTTCCAGCGGCGGGGTATTTGTCACCATAACACCACGCTCAGTCAAATGCCCTGCGACCAAACCTGCCAAGCGCGCATTGTCCGCCAGTTTGATGTAATGCTGATTGAGCCAACGTAGTTTTTCCGGATTAAATTGTGCCGCCGATTTACTGATACGTTCCAGATCAAACCATGCAACAAACTGTTCGACAGAAAAAACCTCTTCATCACCATGAGACCAGCCCAAACGCGTTAAATAATTAATCAGCGCCTCGGGTAAAAAACCATCTTCGGCATATTGCATCACACTGACCGCACCATGTCGCTTGGACAAACGCTCACCATCACTCCCTAAAATCATCGGCACATGCGCATATTGCGGCAAAGGTGCGCCCAGCGCTTTTAAAATATTGATCTGTCGCGGTGTATTATTAACGTGATCATCGCCGCGTATCACCTGCGTGATACCCATATCCCAATCATCAACCACGACGCAGAAATTATAAGTCGGTGTGCCATCAGTCCGGGCAATAATCAAATCATCCAACTCGCTATTTTCAAATACAATGCGACCCTTGACCATATCGTCCCACGCCGCCACACCCGTTAACGGATTTTTAAAGCGAACGACAGGCTTAACACCCTCGGGCGGCACAGGAAGTAATTTACCCGACTCCGGGCGCCACCTGCCATCGTAGCGAGGTTTCTCACCACGCACACGCATCTCTTCACGCATGACTTCCAACTCTTCAGGCGTGGTGTAACAAAAATATGCACTCCCTGCTTCCAGCATCTGCGCCAAAACGGCTTTGTAGCGTTCCATGCGCTGCATCTGATAAAAAGGACCTTCGTCATAAGCGAGATTCAACCATGCCATTCCATCCAGAATAGCCTGCACAGAAGCTTCGGATGAACGTTCAAGATCGGTATCTTCAATACGCAAAATAAAGCTGCCACCTAACTTGCGAGCATACGCCCATGAAAACAAGGCAGTGCGAGCCCCACCTATATGCAGATAACCGGTAGGGCTGGGGGCAAAACGCGTACGAATAGTCATATTATTGGCACTTTAAATTCAAAGATGCACATTTTACGGGCTTTGCACAAAGCCTGCATAACTAAACCTAGGAAAGCGGAATTTAATCTACAGCAGATACTAGACCAACAGAAGTTTGACAGGCTTAAAAGTTTTACGGTGAGCATCACTCACCCCGTGTATTTTTAATGCGGCAAGATGAGCCGCAGTCGGATAACCCTTATGGACAGCAAACCCGTATTGAGGATACTGCTGATCTAATGTCAGCATCAGCGCATCACGAGCGGTTTTTGCCAAAATCGATGCGGCAGAAATCGCAGCGACTTTACTATCACCCTTGATAATAGCCTCACTATTTATACCTGTTTTTGGACAATAAAGACCATCAACCAACACAAGTTGCGGCTGCACCTGCAAGGATAATACCGCACGCTGCATCGCAAGGAGTGTCGCTTGAAGTATATTGAGCTCATCAATCTCCTCAACTGAGGCATAGGCAACAGACCAGGCAAGCGCATATTCGCGTATAAGCGGCGCTAACCGATCACGTTGTTTCTCGGATAGTTTTTTGGAGTCATTGAGCCCGGGAATGGGATGATCAGGATCAAGAATAACAGCCGCCGCACTAACAGGTCCCGCCAACGGGCCTCTACCTGCCTCATCCACACCGCAAACAATCAATTGAGCCATCTTCACCCTTCAAACGAGCACCATTAAATCGCAGGCAGATAAGGCAGAATGGCTGCAGCGGCACGTTCAGCGGTATTTTGGCGCAAGGTTTGATGTAGCTGGCTAAAAGTAGCTTGCATTTGAGCCACCGCATCCGCATCATTGAACAAGTTGAGCAATGCTTGCGCCAGATTGACCGGCGTTGCATCATCTTGCAAAATTTCCGGCACGACAAAGCGACCGCAAAGTATGTTGGGCAGACCAAAATAAGGCAAATAGCTTTTACGTTTCATCATCCGCCAGGTAAATTTATTAAGACGATAGGTAATCACCATGGGGCGCTTGAGTAGCGCACATTCGAGTGTCGCAGTACCCGAGGCAACCAACACAATATCAGCCGCAATCATTGCATCCTGAGCGTGACCGAACAACAAGGTAAACGGCAAATGCTCAGCTTCACACTCATAAAGTGCCTGCTCAAAAATAAGCCGTGTCTCGCGGGTCGCTAACGGAACTAAAAATCGCGCTTCAGGCAAACTTAGCAGGATTAGCTTCGCTGTTTCGATATAAACACGAGCCAATTGACCGACCTCAGATTGCCGACTCCCCGGCAAAAAAGCAAAGACTGGCGTCGATTGCAAGAGGCGCATTGCTTCGCGCATTGCGGGACGATCAGGCTCACTGGGTAATATATCAGCCAGAGGGTGGCCGACGTAAGAGACCGGAACCCCTGCAGCCTCATAGATTTCCGGTTCATGAGGAAACAAGGCTAACATTTGAGTGACAGCAAGCTTGATCTTCTCGATACGTTCCCCGCGCCAGGCCCAGATAGAGGGACTCACATAATGCACCACAGGTATGCCGTGCAATTTGAGCGCGCGTTCAAGGTTGAGATTAAAATCAGGCGCATCTACCCCGATAAACAGACAAGGCTTGGCTTTAAGGAAATAACGACGCAATGCAGAACGAATACCAACAATCTCACGGTAATGGCGCAACACTTCAATATAGCCAAAGACGGCGAGTTTCTCCATAGGATATAACATCGTCATGCCGACCGACTTCATCTTAGGTCCACCAATACCGATGAACTCAACATCAGGACGAACGAGCTTAATTGCCGCCATCAAATGACTGGCAAGCAAATCCCCTGAAACCTCCCCTGCGACAATTGCGACGACAACTTTTTGCCCAACCATGAGTCGACCTGTCAGCGTACGATACCGCGTTGTGTATGAGATAAAAATTCTGCAAGCGGCTGCAATTCGGCCTGATCCATCTCCGCAATCCTCGCCGTTGCATCGACCAGACTTAAACCGGATTTATAAAGCGTCTTGTAAGCGCGTTTGATGGACATAATTGCAGGACTGGAAAAACCGCGCCGTTTAAGCCCCTCGGCGTTAATTCCATGAGGCGCACTGGGATTACCGGACACCAGCACATAAGGAGGAACATCCTGTAATAATATCGTCCCCATACCCGTAATAATATGTGCGCCGATATGTACAAACTGATGCACAACCGTAAATCCACCTAAAATTGCATAATCATCCACCACAACATGACCGGCCAATTGGGCGTTGTTGGCGAAAATTGTATGATTGCCAACCTGACAGTCATGCGCCAAATGAACATAGGCCATAATCCAGTTGTGATTGCCCACCCGGGTTACTCCGACATCCTGAGCCGTTCCAAGATTAAATGTACAAAACTCACGAATAATATTGTGATCGCCGATTTCAAGACGTGTCGGCTCTCCGGCATATTTTTTATCCTGCGGCACTTCACCTAACGAACAAAACTGAAAAATATGGTTGTGCTCCCCAATGCGAGTATGTCCGTTGATCACCACGTGAGGCCCAATCAGGGTACCTGCACCGATTTCGACATGCTCACCGATAATCGAATATGCGCCAACTTGCACATCCGCTGCCAACCGGGCATTGGGATGTATCAAGGCTGTGGGATGGATAGACTGAGTCATCAGGCCACCGTTTTAACCGTGCACATCAATTCCGCTTCAGCGGCCAATTGACCATCGACTTCTGCTTTTGCTTTAAATTTATACACGCCGCGCATACTGCGAGTGAGCTCAACCTTGATAATCAATTGATCTCCCGGTGTGACAGGACGTTTAAAGCGTGCACCATCAATACCCGCAAAATAATAGACCGACTTTTCATCGGGGTTTTTTTCCATCGTCTGAAAAGACAATAAAGCAGCCACCTGCGCCATTGCCTCAATAATCAACACCCCCGGCATAACCGGATGATGCGGATAATGTCCGGGGAAAAAAGGTTCATTTATAGTCACATTTTTTAACGCGACGATGCTTTTACCCGGCTCTACTGATAACACACGATCGACAAGCAAAAAGGGATAACGGTGAGGCAAACATTCAATAATGGCATGGATATCCATCGCAGGCACGGTTTTTTCGGATTGCGTATTCATACTTTATGACCTTTCGATGTAGTTAACTGCTCCAGTTTTTTCAAGCGATCTGACATGGTATCCAAATGGCGTAAATGCACGGCATTTTTGCGCCAGTCTTCCATTTTTGAAAATGGAAAAATCGCTGCATAAGAACCGGCTTCGCGAATAGATTTCCCTATCAAAGTAAAAGAGGCGATCACGACTCTATCGGCGATTTTCAAATGCCCCAGGATGCCGGCGCTGCCGCCGATTTGACAATATTTTCCTATCGTTGTACTGCCTGCTATCCCGACACACCCCGCGATTGCGGTATGAGCACCGATGCGCACATTGTGTGCAATCTGAATCTGATTATCCAGTTTTACACCCTCTTCGATCACCGTATCGTCGAGCGCACCCCGATCTATCGTGGTATTCGCACCAATTTCCACATCACGACCGATCACCACCCGCCCAATTTGGGGAATCTTAATCCAGCGCCCCTCATCCATAGCGATACCAAAACCATCAGCACCGATAACGACACCCGAATGGGCAATAAGATTATCGCCAATGACACAATCGTGATAAATAACCACACGTGGATATAAACGCACCCCCGCACCAATAACAACACGATCCCCTATACAGCACCCCTCACCAATGATGCTCCCCGCACCGATCACCACCCCCTCACCTATCGTCGCCATCGCAGCCACACTAGCGCCGGGATCAATCTTAGCTGTCCCGCTTACGACCGCACTGGAATGCACCCCGGAAGAAATGACGGGTAAAGGATTAAGCAGCGCCGACACTTTGGCAAAATACGCATAAGGATTACTGGAAATAATGCGGGGAATGGCGGTCGCATCCGCATCTGCTTCGCCAAGTATCACCGCACCTGCGGCCGTCGACACCAACTGAGCATGATATTTACTATTCGTTAAAAAACTAATTTCAGCGGCCGTCGCTCTCTCCAGTGTGGAAATCTGATTCACCCGCACCAAAGGATCTCCCATCACCCTGCCGCCAAAGCGCGCTACAATTTGCTCTAAGGTATAAAACATGATTACTTACTGTCAGGTTTATCCAGAGCAAGATTCTTGATTACCTTATCGGTGATATCAATTTTAGGATTACGATAGACCGCTTCCTGCAAGATCAGATCATATTTTTCAGCCTCGGCTATGCTCTGTATCGCCTTGTTTGCGCGTTCCAGCACCACGGCCAGCTCTTCATTCTTGCGCAAACTCAAATCCTCACGAAACTCGCGTTGCATCCGCTGTAAATTTACATTCAATGCACTGAGTTCACGCTCCTTGTTACGGTGATCAGCCTCACTCAAACCGGACGCTTCTTTCTCCAATAAAACTTGCAAGTCTTTCGTTTGTTTGATAATTTTTTTAATATCCTGATCCCGACCGGAAAATTCCTTCTCAATCTTTTTTTCCGCCTTAATCGCGGGTGCAGATTCACGTAATACGCGTTCCGTATCAACAACACCGACTTTAAAATCGCCCGCGACCGCCACCCCGGTTGCGAACAAGGCACCCAGCAACGCTAATTTAATATAGATTTTCATTACACATTCCTCATTTCATTGTTAGTTGTCACTATCAACAATACCTATCGTTGTTAATAATTAGAACATAGAGCCCAAGGTAAATTGAAATTTCTGCAAATTATCAATCGACTGTTTATTCAAAGGCACACCATAACTAAACTTTAAAGGCCCCATAGGAGATAACCAGGTCACCGCCGCGCCGGTTGAATAACGCAAACCCGCACTACCCGGCAGATCCCCCGGCCCGTAAACCGCACCACCATCAAGGAAGGCGCTCAGACGAACTGACTTATCCTTAATTCCGGGGATAGGTGTCATGAGTTCCATACTACCCACAATTCGACTTGTTCCGCCTAAAGGCAGATTCGTCGCATCACGCGGCCCTAAGGAGTTAGGCTGATAACCGCGCACCGAACCCGTACCGCCCGCATAGAAATTTTTGAAGAACGGCATTTGTTTTCCGCCGTACCCGCCTCCCTTACCCAGCATGGCATTAGTCATCAGCGTAAAATTACTGCTGACAGGATAAAACCATTGATTATCGTAGTTTAACTTGTAGTAGCGCATATCCATCACCGGCAACGCCATTTCCATATAGGCATGTTGCACCGAACCTTCAGTGGTATAAATAGCGCTATCCCGCGTATCCCGCCCCCAACCCAGCGTACTTAATACCGTGGTATTGGTGCTGCCGAACGCAGCGACATAATTGATATAGCGTTGCGGGCTTAATGCAGTCAGACCAATACTCGACTGCTCGGCTGACAGACCAAAGGAAATGTTCTGGTCTTCGTTAATCGGCACACCAAAACGCACACCCGCACCCACTGTTGCCGAGGTGTATTGACTCACTGCAATATTGGTCGCATTAACGTTGCGCTTATAAATATCAAAGCCTCGACTCATTCCTTCATCTGTAAAGTAGGGGTTGGTATAGGAGACAGAAATATTTTGATTAACCTTACTGGTATTGAGCTGAGTGGATAGTGTATTACCACTACCGAACAGATTACTCTGACTCACGCCACCCGAGAAAACCAAACCTTCGCCGCTGTTAATACCTGCCCCCACCGTAAAGCTACCGGTAGATTTTTCCTTCACCGAAACATTAACGTCCATCTGATCATTGGTACCTTGAACAGCCGGAGTTTCAACATTCACTTCCGAGAAAAAACCCAGACGATCTGCACGTTGTTTGGACTTTTTAATTTTTGTTACATCAAACCAGGCGCTTTCGACCTGACGGAACTCACGGCGTATTACTTCGTCGCGTGTTTTCGTATTCCCTGCAATATTAATACGACGAATATAGACACGCTGCCCCGGATCAACCACAAAATTAAATCCAACCTCGTGCTTTTCCTTGTTTAAATCTGGAATGGCATTCACGTTGGCAAAGGCATAGCCTTCGGCAGCCAGACGCTCTCCAACCAATTTACTAGTTTCAGTCAAGGCTTTACGCGAAAAAGCGTCATGAGGATTAACCTGTAGCAACGCTTCAATTTCTGATTTAGGGACGATGGTATTTCCTGATACAGCGACCGTCGATACGGTGTACTTTGCCCCTTCTGTTACATTGATCGTAATGTAAATATCTTTTTTATCCGGCGTGATAGAGATTTGCGTGGAATTGATATTGAATTCCAAATAACCACTATCCATATAAAACGAACGCATCGCTTCCATGTCAGCAGAGAGTTTAGTTTTCGAATATTGATCATTCTTACTGAACCAACTCATCCAATCCGGCGTACTAAGCTTCATCATATCCAGCAAATCAGCTTCAGGATACACAGAATTTCCAACAATATTAATTTGCTTTATTTTGGAAACTTCACCTTCCACCACATCGAATACGACACTCACTCGATTGCGCTCTAATTCATCAACTTTCGTTTTGATAAGAACGCCATATTTACCCCGTGCAACATATTGGCGCTTCAACTCTTGAGTCGCCTTTTCCAGCGCCCCTTTATCGAAAATCCGCGCCTCAGCCAATCCGGCATACTTCATATTATCTTTGAGCTGATCCTTAGGAAAATCCTTAACCCCATTCACTTGAATACTGGCAATAGAAGGACGCTCTTTCACCAGAACGATCAAAACCCCCTGTTCAACTTCGAGGCGAACATCCTTGAAAAATCCGGTTCCATATAAAGCGCGAATTGCGACCGCAGCCTGTTCATCATTCATCGTCTCACCGACTTTAACCGGCAAATAGCTAAACACCGTCCCTGCCTCGGTGCGTTGAATTCCTTCAACCCGGATATCGGTTACCACAAAAGGCGTGATCGCCCAAGCTGGCGTCATGAATAACAGTGAAATCAATCCTGCAAGTTTTGTCTTGTTCATTTATTACTGACCTGAGAAAAGGCGATGAATATCATTATAAAGGGCTAACAGCATTAAGGTACCCAGCATGGCTATGCCGATTTTTTGACCGATTTCCCATACACGTTCAGAAACCGGACTGCCTTTGAGTACTTGAACGACATAATACAGCAAGTGCCCCCCATCCAATAAGGGAACTGGCAGCAAATTCAACACACCAAGACTAATGCTGATCAGGGCTAAAAATCCAACGTAAGCTATCCAACCCAATTGAGCAGACTGTCCTGCATAATCGGCGATTGTGAGCGGGCCACTGAGGTTTTTGAGTGATACATCTCCCGTCAGCATTTTACCCAGCATTTTTAGGCTTATAACCGCAGTTTGCCCGGTTTTATTTAGCGATTGAATAAACGCAAGCCAGGCATCATAGCGAACCGTAACAAGCATCGCCTGCCACTCGGACTCATCGACTTTGGGTGCAGCACCGACGCGACCGATCTGAGCCCCGGATTCTTGCACTGTCTCAGGAATAAAAGACAACGTAAATACAGCGGCAGCACGTTGCACGTCCAGCGTCACCTTTCGACCCGGCGAGGCACGAATCACACCAACCCAATCAGCCCAACTATGCATCAATACCCCGTTGGCACGCAAAATCACATCACCCGGTTGCAAACCCGCCTGTTGTGCAACACCCGATGCCGTCAGCTTACCAATAACGGGCAGCAAAACAGGCTGAAACAAACGCAAGCCGAGCTTAGCGAGAAAATCCCCATCCAAATCCCGGGCACTGATGCTATTTAAACTTAAAAGGTGATGAACGTTAATTCCATTAACATCTTGCCCCTCAATGTTAACTTCGCCCTGTTGCAAGGCTAAATTCATTAAATTCCACTGCAACTCCTGCCAACTTGTCACCGTTTTTTCATTAATACTCAGAATTTTCTCGCCAGGTAAAAATTGCGCTATCGCCGCAGGCGTATTCGGCGGGATGTCACCCAACACGGGCTTGTAACCCTGCACCCCGTGCATAAACATAATCCAATAGATTACGATAGCCAGCAAAAAATTTGCCAACGGACCCGCAATGACGATGGCCATTTTCTGCAGTACCGCTTTTTGGTTAAAAGCCTGGTGTAATAAAGACGAGGGAACATCTCCTTCTCGTTCATCAAGCATTTTGACGTAACCGCCCAAAGGAATCAGCGAAATGACCCACTCAGTAGATGAACCGGCAAATATTTTTCGGAAAATAACCGGCCCAAAACCCAGAGAAAAACGTAATACCTGCACACCACAGAGCCTGGCAACCCAATAATGCCCTAATTCATGAAACGTGACCAATAGGGCAATGGCGACGATAAAAGCCAATAGTGTCATCATTCCAACCCTTTAAATGCAACAGGTATCGCGTTATTCATACTAACTGCTGTTCAGCACACAGTCTGGCTTGCTCATCTGCTTCCAAGACGTCCTCGAGACCATTAACAGTGCATACCGGCAAACGACTAAGTACCGTTTCGATAATACGCGGGATAGCTAAAAATGAAATCCGGCGCTCTAAGAACGCAGCAACCGCGACTTCATTGGCCGCATTCAAAATTGCGGGCGCAGTACCGGCGGTGTGCAAAGCCTGATAAGCCAGGGCTAAACAAGGGAAACGCAAAAAATCCGGCTTCTCAAAGTTGAGTGTCGCTATTTTGAATAAATCTAAAGCGCCCACTCCCGAATCAATACGTTCAGGATAAGCCAGACCATAAGCAATCGGCGTACGCATATCAGGATTCCCTAACTGCGCGATAACCGATCCATCAACATATTCGACCAAAGAATGAATCACACTCTGAGGATGTATCACGACTTGTATATCATCCGCAGCGGCATTAAATAACCAGTGAGCCTCAATAACTTCTAGCCCTTTGTTCATCATACTCGCCGAATCAACCGATATTTTTCGTCCCATTACCCAGTTAGGATGACTACACGCCTGATCAGGGGTAACGCTATGTAAAGCGTCTAAGGGCAGGGTCCGAAACGGTCCGCCCGATGCCGTCAACAGGATACGCTTAACACCCGCCTCCGCCATATCACCCTCATAACCTTGAGGCAACGCCTGAAAAATCGCATTATGCTCGCTGTCGATAGGTAACAGACTGGCACCACTGGTGCGAACGGCGTCCATAAACACGTTGCCGGCCATAACCAGAGTTTCCTTATTCGCGAGGAGAATTTTTTTACCTGCGCGTGCCGCTGCCAGCGTAGGCCGCAAACCGGCAGCCCCGACAATCGCGGCCATCACCGTATCCACTTCAGGCAATATACAAACGGCTTCTAAGGCATCAACACCACATAGCACCTCAGTCTTCAACCCGGCATCACAAAGTAGGGCACGCAACTGGGCCGCAGAATTATTATCGAGCAGCACTGCAAAACGGGGTTTAAATTGCTGACATTGGCGAAACAAAAGATCAACCTGACGGTGAGCCGTCAGAGCGATAATTTGATATTTATCGGGATGACGCGCTACCACATCTAGCGTACTGGTGCCTATACTACCCGTCGAGCCTAAGACAGTCAGATTCTGCATAGTTAAATCCGTAAAATATTAAGGGTAAATAATGCACTTTGACACAATAGAAGCGAGCCAGCAAAGTGTAGCTAGCTCATCTGTTGCAACAAAATGACTAATGCAGCCAGCGGCAGCGTAGAGGTTAACGCATCAATACGATCCAGCAGTCCGCCGTGACCGGGCAACAAAGCACCACTGTCCTTAACGCCCGCTTGACGCTTGATTGCCGATTCAAACAAGTCACCAATCACAGCTAATCCCACCCACCACCCCGCAGCGAGTAATAATACCGGCAGGTGCTGTTCATGCAAAGGACTTAGAAACCATACTAATACGACATAAAGGGTTACACCCAAAAGCGCACCTATCACACCCTCCCATGTTTTTCCGGGACTAATACGGGGCGCAAGTTTATGTTTTCCGAAACGACGGCCGGAAAAATAGGCTCCAATATCCGCAACCCAGACCAGACACAACAGGAATAACAGGAGCAAAGGACTAATAGAATACAAATCCAGCATCGCCAAACCCGTAGGGATAATTATTGCCCAGCCGGTCAGACACATCAACAATGGATGCTGGATACGCCAACCGGCAATCATCCAGGCAGGCACAATAATCAACCAAAGAACTGCAGATACTGCGTAGATAAATAAATGTGGAATAGCGAGTGTATCAAAGGGTTTTTCAGGATAAAACCAGAGTAGTGCAACCATGATTAACAAGCTCAGGGCACTGTAAATATAGGAAATACGAGAAGACAGACGCGCGAGCTTAGTCCACTCCAACGTAGCCTGCATGACTGTCACGACCACGAGTCCCTGCCACCAAACTGAGGGTAGAACAAACATAAAGAGCAACAAGAACAACAGAAGAATGCTGGCAGTAATGATCCTGGATTTTAGCAAAAAATTCTCCTTGATTGCCGTTACACTGCAGGGTGCCGCAATTGTTCACTGGTGCGTCCAAAACGTCGCTCTCGATTTTGATAGGATGCGATAGCCAATGACAATGCATCACGATCAAAGGCTGGCCACAAAATATCACTAAAATAGAGTTCAGTATAAGCGAGCTGCCACATCATAAAGTTACTGATACGCATCTCGCCGCCAGTACGGATAAACAAATCAGGCTCAGGAGCCTCACTCATAGACAGGTAAGGCTGTAAATCGGCTTCAGTGAAAGTCGTAGCCAGCGCGGGGTGGTCTTTTAGTAAAGTATGCACGGCCTGCATCACATCCCAACGCCCACCATAATTGGCAGCAATGGTGAGTGTCAACCCGGTATTTTTCGCCGTTAATTGCTCAGCATGCCACATGGCCTGCTGCAATTTTTCATCGAAACGACTGCGTTCACCAATAATTTTTAAACGAATATTATTTTTGTGCAGACTGGCAATTTCCCGATTGAGCATTTTCAGGAAAAGCGACATGAGGAATGACACTTCATCGTTAGGACGACGCCAGTTTTCACTGCTGAAGGCAAAAACAGTGAGATAACTTACCCCTAAATCACGGCAAGCCTTGACGACTGAACGTAAGGACTCCACACCCCGTTGATGCCCCACTATGCGCGGCATAAATCGCTGTTTAGCCCAACGCCCATTCCCATCCATAATGATAGCGATGTGGCGAGGGATAGGCGCAACATCAGGAATTGCACAGGTAGAACTGAGTTGATTCGTCATATAGATTTAAAATAAGAGTGAGGATTCGGTAAAACGGCGTACAGTTTTGTGGAATCCCCTCGCCTATTAAACCGCCATTAAATCCACTTCTTTGCTGGCCAGCAGTTGATCCACTTCAGAGACAAAACGATCCGTCAGCTTTTGAATATCATCCTGAACACGGCGCTCATCATCTTCAGAAATTTCTTTCTTCTTCAGCAAATCTTTCAAGGAACCATTGGCATCACGACGAATATTACGAACTGCAATTTTTGCATCTTCGCCTTCTGATTTGACCAGTTTGATCATATCTCGACGACGCTCTTCCGTCAGCATCGGCATAGGCACACGGATCAACTCGCCATTTGTAGCTGGATTTAAACCTAAATCGGAATCCCTTATCGCACGCTCAACTTTACCAACCATATTTTTCTCGTATGGCTGAACACCGATAGTGCGGGCATCGACCAATGTAATATTGGCCACTTGACTGACCAAGGTTGGACTACCATAGTAATCGACCATAACATGATCAAGCAAACCGGTATGCGCACGGCCGGTGCGAATTTTTCCCAGATCAGCACGCAAGGAATCAATCGACTTGCGCATTCTTTGCTCGGTATCTTTTCTGATTTCAGTAATCATTATTTCTCCTTTTTACTCCACCGCACGCTATTCAACACGCACTAGCGTACCTTCACCTTCACCAAATACAACACGTTTCAAAGCACCCGGTTTAAAAATACTAAATACGATAATGGGCAATTTCTGATCACGACACAAAGTCAGCGCCGTTGCATCCATTACCTGTAAATTTTTGCTGATCGCCTCATCAAAACTCAATGATTGATAGCGAACGGCATGAGTATCCTTTTTAGGATCCGCCGTATAAATTCCATCTACCTTGGTAGCCTTAATGACCACTTCCGCACTCATTTCAACACCGCGCAAAGCTGCAGCCGTATCAGTTGTAAAAAAAGGGCTACCGATACCCGCTGCAAAAATAACCACTTTACCTTCTTCAAGATAACGCAGTGCTTTACCCCGAATAAACGGTTCAGCAACCTGTTCTAAATTCAACGCGGATTGAACACGACAATCCAAACCGGATCGGGTCATCGCATCCTGCAAGGCCATAGAATTCATCACCGTCGCCAACATACCCATGTAATCAGCTGTTGCTCTATCCATTCCTGCTGCAGCAGGCGCCACACCACGAAAAATATTACCCCCACCGATCACCATGGCGACTTGCACCCCCATCCTGACGACTTCTGCTATTTCCGCAACGATACGTTCAATCACAACACGATTGACACCATAGCTATCATCGCCCATCAAAGCTTCGCCGGACAGTTTTAGCAAAATACGTTTATAAACAGGGGTACTCATCGCGATTATCCTTGAGCCGCAGCGATCGTTGCAGCGACTTCAGCCGCATAATCTTCAACCTTTTTCTCGATACCTTCGCCTACAACAAACATTTGGAATGCTGAGACAGACGCAGCTTTAGTCTTGAGCAACTGCTCTATCGTTTGCTTGCCATCTTCAGCCTTTACAAACACTTGGCCCAGCAAAGTCACTTCCTTCAGGAATTTTTGCACAGTACCTTCAGCAATTTTTTCCAGCATCGCATCAGGCTTACCTGCTTCACGCGCTTTTTCAATCGCAATGCGGCGCTCTGTTTCAATCAGTTCCGGATTAACACCGGTTATATCAACCGACTTGGGTTTGGAGGCTGCAATATGCATACAAATATCACGACCTAATGCCGCATCAGCACCAGTGAAATTCAACAAAACGCCTATTTTACTACCGTGCAAATAAGTAGACAGCGTACCTGTCGAAGTTTCATAGCGCTCAAAACGACGCACAGTCAAATTTTCACCCAACTTCATGACTAAAGCTTTACGCACATCTTCCACACTGCCGGTGTCATTCTCAATCGACATTTCTGACAAAGCAACAATATCAGCAGGATTAGAGCACGCAACAGTTTGGGCAACATTCTTTGCAAAAATCATGAAATCATCATTCTTAGCAACGAAATCCGTTTCACAATTAACTTCAACAATCGCACCCACTTTACCGTCTGCCGAAACAAAAGCACTGACCACACCTTCAGCCGTAACGCGAGAAGACGCTTTGCTGGCTTTCGCACCACTCTTGATGCGCATCTGTTCCTCAGCAACTTTAAAGTCGCCATTGGCTTCAACCAATGCTTTTTTACATTCCATCATGCCTAGCCCAGTGGCTTCGCGCAATTCCTTAACCATACTTGCTGTGATTTCTGCCATACTAAACTCCTGAATTCTTTGTAAAAACTTAAAAAAAAAGGGGCTTGCGCCCCTTTATGCGCCTAAAGAATAATTAGGCTGCTTGTTCTGCTGCTTGTTCAGCAACTTGCTGAACCAATTCATTCAATGCCTGAGCACGGCCTTCCAAAACTGCATCTGCAATACCACGCGCATACAAACGAATTGCTTGTGTGGAATCATCATTACCGGGAATAACAAAGTCAACACCGATAGGTGAATTGTTTGTATCTACAATACCAATAACAGGGATCCCTAACTTCTGAGCTTCAACAATTGCGCCTTTTTGATAACCGACGTCGATAACAAAAATAGCATCCGGCAGATTAGGCATATCCTTAATACCACCCAAGCTACGATTCAATTTTTCCAATTCACGAGCCATCATCAATGCTTCTTTTTTAGAAACAACATCAGAGGACGCATCAGCTGTAATCGCTTCAAGATCACGCAAACGCTTGATGGATTGCTGAACCGTCTTGTAATTGGTCAACATTCCGCCCAACCAGCGATGATTGACAAACGGGGAATTTGCACGCACTGCTTCCTCTTGCAAGATTTCACGTGCTTGACGTTTGGTTGCCACAAATAAAACAGTGCCTTTTTTGGCTGACAATTTGCGAACATAGCTTTCCGCTTCAGCGAACAAGGCTACAGACTTTTCCAAATTGATAATATGAATTCGGTTGCGATGACCAAAAATATAAGGTGCCATCTTTGGGTTCCAAAAACGAGTCTGGTGACCAAAATGAACACCCGCATCCAACATTTGACGCATTGTTACAGCCATATTATTTCCTATCGTAAGGGTTAGAACTACCGCTCGCTAGCTTGACTCTTATGAGCACCCCAACTGTTGCGAACGGGATATTTACACCGGAAAATTCCGATGCAGCCGGTATCATAACACAAACACCCATACCCGCTCAACTTTGATTTTTACAATTTCCGCCTTAACAGGGGATTTTAAAATCCCTGCCCGATACGACATACACGGATCACACATCATTCCATTGTAAATCCATGAAAGCTTGATGTAAGATAAGCTATTTTTCCACCCTAACAATCATGAAGATTGAAACACGCGTACATTTACAGGTTCAACTACTTCTGATTATTGTGGTAGGGGCACTACAACTCTCCCTGTACAAACATCATCAGGAAGAGGCTTTAATTTCCGAAATGCGCTCCGCGCAACTCATTTCTGACGGGATTATCAACGGGCTTAATATGATGATGGAAAATAAAACCATCTCTGACCCGGTAGCGCGCGCCCGTTTTATTAAGAAATCTTCAGCGTCAAACAATATCGTTAACCTTCAGGTTTTGCGAGGAGAACCTGTCACCAAGCAATTCGGCCCCGGATTACCTCAAGAACAACCCGATGATGCGCTTGATACACAAGCATTAAAGGACGGTCAACGCCACTCTTTTCATTACAAAGATGGCGATCTCAACCGATTGCGCATCATTATTCCTTTTATAGCACATGAGGAATATCTCGGTTCTAAATGTTTAAACTGCCATAACGTACCTGAGGGCACGATCAATGGTGCAATGGACTTAACACTCGACACCACTCAAGAAGTCAACGCATTAAACACCTACGCATTACGAAATCTCCTGACCTTTTTATTCATTCAAGCACTTCTTTTTGTTGCAATACGGCTAATCCTGCGTCGCTATGTAACCCAGCCGATTGATAAGATCCGAGACATTTTGACCAGGATTGAAACGACGGGAAATTATGATCTGAGAGTAAATACAAAATTAAGCGGTGAGATCGGGCAAATGGCTTTTGCTATCAACAATATGCTATCGACATTGCAACACATCCTTTTGGACATTAACACCAAAATGATCGCGATTGCAAAGGGGGATTTCAGCCAACATGAGAATGTGCCTGCACGTGGCGACCTGGAAAAACTTGAGTATGGCGTTAATAATGCCGTAATAAAGCTGGAACAAAGCAACCTTAAATTTACGGCATTATTTAATGCAACAGCGGACTCGGTTATTCTGTTCGATGAGATACATATAATTGACTGCAATCCTGCCACCCTAACACTATTCGGTTTTTCAACAAAAGCCGAGTGCCTTGCATCTACACTTTTTAAAATATCTCCAAGTAAACAACCCTGCGGCAATACCTCATACAAATTAGCAGAACGTTACTTTGCTCAAGCTCTAAAAAATGACAATGTTCGATTTGAATGGCTACATGAACGTGTTGATAATGGATTCAATTTCCCTGCTGAAATTCTGCTTAGCAGCATACTGCTAAATGGAAGGCAATTAATTCAAGCGACGATACATGACATCACTGAGCGTAAAAATCAAATAATCCAACTCGAAAAAGCGGCTCATTACGACTCACTTACCGGAATACCCAACCGAAAATTATTTACAGACAGACTCTCTCAGGCTATCGCCCTAAGCAAGCGAGAAAATAAAGTACTGGGCGTGCTATACATTGATCTGGACAACTTCAAACCTATCAATGACAACTATGGTCACGCAACCGGAGATGAAGTTCTTGTTGAAGTCGCTCACCGTATCAGTACAACACTACGCACTGAAGATAGTGTCGCCCGCCTGGGGGGAGACGAATTCGCCGTATTGCTTGTTGGCATGGCAACAATAGAACAATGCAGCACCGCAATTGAAAGAATACTTGACACACTAAGCATGGGCATCAAACTTGACTCCGGTCGCTTTTTAGTCACCTGCAGTATAGGTGCAGCGCTTTATCCAATGGACAGCAACGACCCTGACATGCTGATGCGCTTTGCAGACCAGGCAATGTATCAGGCCAAACTATCCGGCAAGAATCAATACTGCCTGCATGATGCACAAAAAGACAAGCTGATGCATAGTCGCCAGACTTCAATTGACAATGTACACGCAGCATTAAAAAACAATGAGCTAGAACTGTTCTACCAACCAAAAATTGACATGATATCGGGAAATCCAATTGGTGCCGAAGCGTTAATACGATGGCGTCATCCCACACGAGGCTTAGTATCCCCTATCGATTTCATACCCTTAATCGATAATACAGAGCTTGAAATTCCCGTTGGTGAGTGGGTTATTGCGGAAGCAATAAAACAGATCGAAACCTGGAAAACAGCCGGACTCTCGCTGGAAATCAGTATCAACATCTCAGCAAACCATCTTCAATCCGAAGGGTTTGTCGCCAGTTTAAAAGAACGACTACCTGTCAGCGGCCTCCTCGCTCACGGCCAGTTGCAGATTGAAATTCTTGAGACAACCGCACTGGATGATATAACTAAAGTATCGGAAATTATCACCTCTTGCAAGGATATTGGAATAAGCTTCGCGCTCGACGATTTTGGCACCGGCTACTCTTCATTGACTTACCTTAGCCATCTCCCCGTGGATGTTATTAAAATTGATCAAACTTTTGTTTATGACATGCTCAAAGTAAAAGGGGATCACGCAATCGTTCAGGGGGTTATCGTCCTCTCCCAAGCCTTTGAACGCAAAGTGGTGGCCGAAGGTGTGGAATCTAACGCACAACGACTGGAGTTACTTAATATGGGCTGCACAGTGGGACAAGGTTATGAGTTTGCTCACCCTATGCCTGCTGATGAATTTTTTGACTGGGTATCTAAGAAACTTGCCGCAAAAGAAGATCCTCTTGTCATTGAATAAACACCCGACCATCACATAAACTGAGAGGCGTTCGAAGTGCTAATTTTAATATCGATCTGTTAGTGTTTGATGAATAAAAAAAACCGTTGATTACGCAACGGTTTTTTTGTATGTGCTTATCAAACACGTTTAATTTTATCAAACAGAAAAGGCTTTACAACCCTGCTATTCCATATACATACCGCCGTTCACGTGCAAGGTCACTCCTGTGATATAAGCCGCACCCGGACTCGCCAGAAATGCGACGGCATGAGCAATATCCCCAGGCGATCCCAAACGTTTGAGCGGTACATGCGCAACCAACTTGGCGCGCTGTTCATCACCCAACCCGTGAGTCATATCCGTATCAATGAACCCCGGCGCAACACAGTTTACCGTAATATTACGACTGCCAATTTCCTGTGCCAGTGACTTGGTAAAACCAACCATCCCGGCCTTTGATGCCGCATAATTAGCCTGCCCCGGATTACCCATACTACCAACAACCGAAGAAATACTGATAATGCGCCCCGACCTCGCCTTCATCATCGCGCGCAACACAGCGCGTGAAAGACGAAATACAGACTTAAGATTGGTTGCGATAACATCATCCCATTCTTCATCTGTCATGCGTGCCAGAAGATTATCACGTGTAATTCCTGCATTGTTGACCAGAATCGCAATCTCACCATACTGAGCACGCAAGGCATTGAGTACAAATTCAATTTGTGCAAGGTCATTCACGTTCAATGCATAGCCTTGACCTTGTATACCCGCCTCCTGCAAATAACTACTTATCGCTAAAGCCCCCTGATCAGAAGTCGCTGTACCAATCACAATTGCACCCAAACGACCCAACTCAAGCGCGATCGCCTGACCAATTCCCCGACTCGCTCCCGTCACCAGTGTGACTTGCCCTTGTAATGTCATCTCAGCTCCTAATTATTTTATGCAAAAATCAATAATGCCTGCGTTAGCGCGGCAGCATCATTCATTGCTAATGACACCTGCTGTGTGTCTATGCGTTTATTTAATCCCGCCAAAATCCTACCAGGGGCACACTCAACATTATGCGTTATATCCAGCTTACCAAACGCCAATACCGTCTCAACCCAGCGCACCGGCGAATACAACTGGCGCACCAACGCATTTTTAATTAAAGCGGCATCGCTGTATGCTGCCACATCCGCATTTTGCAACACGGGAATCAAAGGGGGTTTAAGCGCGACTTCATCCAGATAGACACTTAACTGCTCAGCCGCGCCTTTTAATAGACTGCAATGCGATGGGACGCTCATCGGTAACATAATCGCGCGTTTAGCACCTTTGACTTTAGCCAATGCCATGCCACGCTCAACAGCAGTTCGATTACCTGCAATCACCACCTGCCCGGGAGAATTATAATTAACAGCCTCCAAAACTTCACCGTGAGCGACTTCCTGGCAAACAGCACGTACAACCTCATCCTCTAAACCTAAAATCGCAGCAATACCACCCACGCCTTCAGGTACGGCTTGCTGCATACACTGAGCACGATATCGAACCAAAGGCAAGGCATCCGCAAAACTAAGCGCACCACTGGCCACAAGAGCCGTGTATTCACCCAAACTATGCCCCGCCATAACTGACGGCTGCGCACCGTTCTGAGACTGCCAGGCGCGATACACGGCCAACCCGGCGGTCAACATGACAGGCTGGGTATTAACCGTCGCATTTAATTCTGTATCGTCCCCCTCTAACACCAAGCGCCACAAATCCTGATTCAAAATATCAGATGCTTCGCTAAAAGTATCTCTAACAACCGAAAATTCGGCATAACCTTCCATCATCCCGCGTGATTGAGAACCTTGACCGGGAAATACAAAAGCAAATTTAGTCATAACAGTCATCTTAAATAATTATGGATCGGTTATAGGCAGTCGCAATTAACCACGAACACCGTCTAATAATAATGAATAATTACCATTTAAGCAGTACAGCACCCCAGGTAAATCCACCACCAATCGCCTCCAGCAAAACATGTTGCCCCGATTTAATGCGTCCATCACGCACGGCAGCATCAAGCGCCAGAGGGATTGATGCTGATGAGGTATTGCCGTGGTTAGCCACGGTGACTACAACATTATCCAAACTCAGCCCCAGCTTTTTAGCCGTTGCATCGATAATACGAATATTGGCCTGATGGGGCACAAGCCAATCTATATCACTACCCGTCAGACCCGCCTCATTCAAAACTTCCTCAACCACGCGACTGAGTACCGTCACGGCGAATTTAAATACAGCCTGCCCTTCCATGCGAATAAAGGGGTCGCCTTGTACCTCACCATTACTGATCGAACCATCAACACGTAACAAACTATGATGCCTGCCGTCCGAATGCAGCCTTCCGGCCAAAATCCCGGGCACGTCAGTCGCTTGTAAAATGACAGCCCCCGCGCCGTCACCAAAAAGAACGCACGTAGTACGATCCTTCCAATCTAACATGCGAGACATAATTTCAGCGCCGACGACCAGCACGGTTTTAGCTTGCCCTGCTCGTATATATAAATCAGCGGTATTTAGCGCATAAACAAAGCCGCCACAGACAGCTTGCATATCAAAAGCAGCCCCTCCGTTTTGAATACCGAGTTTATGTTGCAAAATACAGGCGGTACTTGGGAAAATTTTATCTGGGCAAGTCGTAGCAACGATAATCAGATCAATATCAGTAGCGGCAATCCCTGCTGCCTCGATAGCACGAAGACTGGCCTGCAACGCAAGATCACTGGTCACTTCATCATCAGCCGCAATATGTCGCTCATGAATACCACTGCGCGATACGATCCACTCATCCGTCGTATCCACAAACTTTTCAAGATCAAAATTTGTCAGCGTTTTAGCGGGAAGATAACTACCCGTACCGATTATTTTAGAATGCATCAGGACACTCCAATCTGTGAGTTTTTGCGTTCAATGTGCCACTTTTCGACATGCTCACTAATATGTTGCCACATATTCTCACGCGCCTCTTCAGCCGCTTTCTCAATAGCACACCCAAAAGCATACACATCAGCCGAACCATGACTTTTTACAACGATACCTCGTAAGCCAAGAAAACTGGCTCCATTGTAGCGCCGGTGATCTAGCCTATGTTTAAAGGCTTTAAGTACAGGCAAGGAAATCAAAGCGGCAAACTTTGTATACAGCGAACGGCCGAATCCTTCCCGCAAAAAGCCGCCCATCATTTTAGCAACCCCTTCAGCCGTTTTAAGAGCAACATTCCCAACAAATCCGTCACACACCACGACATCAGTGACACCGTTAAAAATATCATTACCCTCAACGTTGCCGTAAAAATTTAAGTCGCTTTCCCTGAGCAACACGGCAGCCTGCTTAACGACCTCATTCCCTTTTATATCTTCAGAACCAATATTGAGCAATCCAACACTAGGCGATGGTTTGTGTTCAAGGGCTGTCACAAGAATGGAACCCATCATGGCAAATTGCAACAGATGCTCCGCCGTACAATCCGTATTTGCACCTAAATCAAGCATACATACCTGACCATTTTTAGTAGGCAAATATGAAGCAATGGCCGGCCTGTCAATACCGGGGATCGTTTTAAGTACATAGCGGGCTGTCGCCATCAATGCACCCGTATTCCCCGCACTAACGCAAGCTGCAGCATCACCACTTTTAACCAGATTAATGGCAACACGCATGGAAGAATCTTTCTTGCCACGCAATGCAGATTGAGGCAGCTCGTCCATCTCAACAACCTGAGATGCAGAGTGTACACGCAGGCGTGAGCCAAACTCACCCCCGTTAGACTGGACACCCAAGAGTTGCAACTGAGCACTAATAAGATGCGGGAGACCCACCAGCACGATGGTGTCACAAGGATACTGCTTCAGATACGCCACGGCGGCTGGAATAGTAACTGAGACCCCATGGTCGCCTCCCATCGCATCTATCGCTAATGTAACATCCATTAAGTGATCCCCGGGGATAAATTTAGAAAAATCTAAATTCAATAGAAATGAAAACGCAGCCGACGAATCGGCTGCGCTAAAAACAATAAGACTTAGTCAGCCTTAGTCTTTACAACTTTTCTGCCACGATAATAGCCGCTTGGACTTATATGATGACGCAAATGATTCTCACCCGTTGTAGGCTCAATGGCCAAAGCCGGGGTTGTCAAGAAATCATGAGCACGGTGCATACCACGCTTTGATGGGGATTTTTTATTTTGCTGAACTGCCATGCTATTACTCCTTGGATAAATCTAATTAATTACGTTTTAATTTCTCTAGTACTGAGAAAGGATGTCTGTCACCCTTATTTGCACTTTCGCCTTCTGCCATCTGACACAACCCCAGGGGATGCATTGGGGAGATAGGCAAGCTCAACAGAATTTCATCTTCGAGCAAAGTCAACACATCAAGATGCGCTTCCGCCAAAATGCCATCGAAATCCTCTTCTTCATCCTGGCTATCCAAACTAGCTTGATCACACAATAACAAACGTGCTTGATGATTTATGCCATATTCAAAGCCATGCAAACAACGCTGGCACAATAACCAGCAAACACCCTCAACTGAAATATCCAGTATCGGACGCGCCAAGTTATCAAGCCCGCCTTGCACTACATAATGCAAATCACCATCACAATTATCAAGCATATCCTGCAAACGAGACAAAGCGGCAACAGGCACATGAGTGTCTATTTGCCTGCTGTTTCCAGCAAAATCCAAGCTATCTATAAAAGGGCGTGCGTACATTAGCTCGGTATGATATATTTTTTGAAGCGATCTGTCAAAAGTCCTGCACACTTTATAACAAATAATTTCAAAATAACATAACAGATGCAATATCGCATAAGCGCACAAACTAAAGGAATTGCATTGGATACTCCGTTACTGGTTTTAGCCTCGACCTCAATATATCGCCGTGAACTCCTGCGGCGACTACAACTCCCCTTTATTTCAGCCTCACCAAATATTGATGAAACGCCACTTCCCAACGAAACCGCACGACTTACATCCAGTCGATTATCCCAACAAAAAGCACAAGCTATCGCCACAGAATTTCCGAACGCCCTCATTATTGGCTCGGATCAGGTCGCCTTACTTGACGGCATACAGATAGGCAAACCTTACACACACAAGAATGCCGTTGATCAATTGCGCACTATGCGTGGAAAAACTACTTGTTTTTATACCGCATTGACGCTGCTCAACAGCAAAACAGGCGCTATGCAAACCGAAGTGGCCAAAAACTACGTCACATTACGCGATCTTACTGATGAAGAAATTGAAGCTTACCTACTCAAGGAGCAACCCTACCAATGCGCCGGCAGTGCCAAATCAGAAGGACTGGGCATCGCCTTGATGAGTAGCATGAGCGGCGATGACCCCAATGCACTCATTGGACTCCCGCTGATTTTATTGATTAAAATGCTACATCATGAAAATGTAAAATTATTTTAAGCCTAAAATTAGGTTTAATGCGGCAAATACATTGCAATTTTTCTTACTAACATCTACTTACGAAAAACTATGACTATAAAATTCGGCACACTGTACCTCATTCCCTGCACCCTGGGTGACACCCCCGCCGAAGAGGTATTACCCCAACACGTCATCAACCTTGCACGAAATTTACAATACTATGTCGTTGAACAAGCCAAAACAGCAAGACAATTCCTAGCTGCTCTTAAACATCAAAATCCTATCCAGACTCTCCATTTTGAAACACTCAATGAACACACGGAGAAATCCCAATTAACCAACTTGCTTTCACCCTTATTCGCAGGTCATGATGTCGGAATAATTTCTGAGGCTGGATGCCCGGGCATTGCCGACCCTGGTGCGCAACTTGCGAGCTTAGCTCACCAAAAAGGGATTCGAGTCGCCCCGCTGGTCGGCCCTTCATCTATTTTACTGGCTTTAATGGCATCCGGTCTCAATGGACAATGCTTCGCCTTCCATGGTTACCTCCCCATAGCCGATGCTGAACGGAACAGGATGATCAACACACTGGAAGTCGAATCTGCGTTCCGCCAGCAAACTCAGATTTTTATTGAAACGCCGTATAGAAATGACAGACTGTTTCAGGCTTTAATCACGCATTGCCGCCCACAGACAATGCTGTGCATAGCAACCGACATTACGCTAGGATCTGAACAAATACAGACACGCAGCATTACTCAATGGAAAAAAATACCACCGCCAGAATTAAACAAGCGCCCCACTATATTTTTATGGCTTGCAAACCAGTAAAATAATTTTTTATACTATTTTATTGACGAAAAATTAAAAATCTGTTATTAAAGCAGACTTTTATTTTTTCATGTTGGAGAAGCGCTATGCAGCCACTACCCGCTCAATCTGTTGCGCCTTATAAACCACAAACTAACGAAGATTACATGTGTCCGCAACAACAGGAATATTTTCGCAACATACTTAAAAAAATCAAGTCTGAACTGGGCGAAGATATAGATCGCACCGTCCATACTATGCAAGAAGAAGCAACCGCCTTTGCTGACCCCAATGATCGCGCAACGCAAGAGTCCGACATCAGCTTAGAACTGCGAAATCGCGATCGCGAACGCAAGCTGATTAAGAAAATTGATGAGATGATCAGCAAAATAAATGCAAATGATTATGGATATTGTGAAAATTGCGGTGTAGAAATCGGCTTGGGTCGCCTTGAGGCTCGCCCCACCGCCACACAATGCATAGACTGTAAATCACTGGATGAAATCAGAGAAAAACAAATGGCAAAGTAAATCAGAACGTTATGCAAAGTTGATGCCCGTCTTGCATCAACTTTAAATTGATTTGTATCACAAGATGAGTCGCACGTATAGCCAATAAAAAACCCGCCTAAGCGGGTTTTTTATTGGCTATACAATTACTCCGCAATCGATGCACCATTTGCTGCAGGAACCTCAATCAAGGCCTTCATACTTAACTTCATACGGCCCCGGTCATCCATTTCCAACAGTTTTACACGAACCACCTGACCCTCTTTCAAGTAGTCACCTACGCTATTTACACGCTCATGAGCAATTTGAGATATATGTAACAGACCGTCTTTTCCCGGCAGAATATTGATCAGCGCACCAAAATCCAGCAACTTAACAACCGGACCTTCGTAGGTTTTTCCAACTTCAACATCCATGACGATGTCTTCAATACGCTTCTTAGCCAACTCACCCGCTTCGCTATTAACACTAGAAATCGTGATATTACCCGCATCATCAATATCGATTGTTGTGCCTGTTTCTTCAGTCAAGGCGCGAATAACAGCCCCACCCTTGCCAATAACATCACGTATTTTTTCAGGATTGATCTTTAATTTAATCATACGCGGCGCAAATTCAGAAACTTCACTACGAGCGCCGGACATCGATTCCGTCATCAAACCCAAAATATGCAAACGACCTTCGCGCGCCTGCTTCAAGGCGGCTTCCATTATTTCACGAGTGATGCCATTAATCTTGATATCCATCTGCAAAGCAGTAATTCCAACCTCCGAACCCGCTACCTTGAAGTCCATATCGCCCAAATGATCTTCATCACCCAAAATATCGGACAACACAGCAAATCGATTACCTTCTTTGATTAAACCCATCGCGATACCTGCAACATGGGCTTTGAGTGGAACACCCGCATCCAGCATAGACAGACAACCACCGCAAACAGAGGCCATTGAGCTTGAGCCATTTGACTCCGTAATTTCAGACACGATACGGATGGCATAACTAAAATCTTCTTCGCTTGGCAGGACTGCCAATAAGGCACGCTTCGCCAAACGACCATGACCGATTTCGCGACGTTTAGGTGTGCCTACACGACCGGTTTCGCCTGTAGCATACGGAGGAAAATTATAATGCAGCATAAAACGATCTGAATACTCGCCTTGTAACGCATCAACTTTTTGCGCATCACGTATGCTGCCAAGTGTTGCAACAGCCAATGCTTGCGTTTCACCGCGCGTAAACAAGGCTGAACCATGAGTACGTGGCAATACGCTATTGCGTATCGTAATTTGACGTACAGTACGCGTGTCACGGCCGTCGATACGAGGCTCGCCACTCAAAATCTGACCGCGAACAATTTTAGCTTCGAGCGCACCAAAAAGCTCATTAACGGTGTTCTTTTCAATATCAGCAGATACTCCCGTCATAACACGCGCGTGAATGGCTGAAATCGCATCGGTACGATCCTGCTTGGAACGAATTGCATAGGCTGCTTGCAAATCTGACTCGGCGATTTGTGTAATTTGCGCAATGAGTAGCTCATTTTTAGCGGGAGCAACCCAATCCCAAATTGGCTTACCAACCGCATCGGCCATTTCATTGATGGCATCAATTACGACTTGCATCTGCTCGTGACCGAACATCACCGCGCCCAACATGACTTCCTCAGTCAATTGTTGCGCTTCAGATTCAACCATTAACACAGCGCGATCCGTACCAGCGACAACCAGATCCATCATCGACGTCTTCAATTCGGTCGCTGTAGGGTTGAGCAAATATTTCCCATCGAAGTAACCCACGCGCGCCGCACCAATCGGGCCATCGAACGGGACACCTGAAATTGCAAGCGCCGCCGATGCGCCAATCACAGCTGGAATATCAGCATCAATTTCGCTATCGGACGAAATCACTGTCGCAACAATTTGAACTTCGTTATAAAAACTTTCTGGAAACAAAGGGCGCAACGGACGATCGATCAAGCGAGAGGTTAGAATTTCCTTCTCACTAGGACGACCTTCACGCTTGAAAAAACTGCCGGGGATCTTACCCGCAGCATAAGTTTTTTCCATATAATCAACGGTCAACGGAAAAAAGTCTTGTTCAGGTTTCGCATCTTTACGACCAACCACGGTAACCAGCACCACAGTATCATCCAGACTAACAAGGACTGCACCACTCGCTTGGCGAGCTATCTCGCCAGTTTCAAGTGTCAACTGATGATTACCGAACGCTATTGTTTTTTTGAAATAACTCAAGATAGACCTCTTATGACATACGTGACGCGCCATCGCGCCACGTTAAATAGACAGATAAAACTAAGCGGGCCGCAATTGCGGCCCGTTTGATAACTACTTACGAATGGCCAAACGCTTAATCAGAATTTGGTAACCCGCTTCATTTTTACTCCGCAAATAGTCCAGCAGCTTGCGGCGGCGACTTACCAGGCGCAACAAACCACGACGGGAATGATGATCTTTAGCATGATCTTTAAAGTGATCAGTCAAATAAGTAATACGTGCAGTGATCAAAGCCACTTGAACTTCCGGGGAGCCGGTATCAGCTGCGGCGCGTTGATAGTCTGTAACGATTTGCGCTTTTTGCGCGGCGGTAATTGCCATTGGTTTTGATCTCCTAAAAAAGTGCTACATTATACTCTTGAATATTGTTATTGCTCAACCACTTCTATCGGGTCTATTGTAGCGGCCAGTTTAGCCACATTAGATAAGAGTCGCTCTGGTGCAATGCGACGACCTTGCTGCAATCCCACTCCGACAAATCCCTCTGGACCATAAAGTCCTATCTTGCCATCAGGCAGCCCAGTATCAATACCTAAGCGCTGTCCTTGAGCCATTCTTTTAATCTGCACCTCACTTAAATTAAGTCTCGGCATATGAGGCATTAAACTCGTCAACGGATATAAACAGGCATCTCGCGTCTCCGCACTCATATCGGTTAATTGATCCAGGGTATAAGCATCAAGCAATTTAAAATGTGCAATAGCGGTACGCCGCAGTCCGATTAAATGCGCACCACAACCAAGCGCAACACCAATATCCTCAGCCAGGGTACGAACATAGGTTCCTTTACTGCAACGAACGGAGATTTCCATCTCACAGCCTTGCCAGTGATTCACGACAAGTTCATGTATGACAACATTACGCAAGGGGCGCTCTATCGTAATACCTTCGCGTATGTAATCATACAAAGGACGGCCCTGATGCTTGAGCGCACTATACATAGGGGGAAGCTGTTGTATCTCGCCCCTAAATTGGGACAATGCAACATCAAGCATCGCTTGTGTAAAATCGACCGGCAGCTGAGCAATAATTTCGCCTTCCGCATCGCCTGTCGTAGTCGTTTGCCCAAGACGCAGCAACGCGGTATAGGTTTTATCAGCATCGAGCAAAGCCGTAGAAAATTTTGTGGCTTCTCCAAAGCAGATCGGTAGCAAACCCGTCGCCAACGGATCCAGCGTCCCTGTATGTCCCGCTTTTTCTGCACCGAACAAACGACGAACTTTTTGCAGCCCCGTATTTGAACTCAGTTCAAGTGGCTTATCAAATAATAAAACGCCATCCAGCCGGCGCCAATTACTTTTCTTCTGAGTATTATTTTTCTTCGTCAAGATGAAAATCGCTAGCGACGGCCTTTTCGATAAGTTGAGATAAATAACTGCCGCGCTCAACTGAAGAATCAAAAACGAAATGTAATTGCGGCATGATACGCAATTTAATACTTCGCGCTAAACGACTACGCAAAAAGCCAGATGCGCGGTCAAGCCCTTCCTGCGCCTCTTCATGTTTACCATCAAGACGCGTAAAGAAAATTTTAGCGTGCGAGTAATCACCCGCGACCTCAACCCCGGTAATTGTTACCAATCGCACACGAGGATCATTAACTTCAAGACGTACCAAATCAGCAATTTCTCGTTGCATCTGTTGACCTACACGGTCTGTTCTCGCAAAATTAGCCATTACAGTGTGCGTGCAACCTCAACGATTTCATAAGTTTCAAGCTTATCGCCAACCTCAAGGTCATTGAAGTTTTTAACCGATAGTCCACATTCAAAGTTTGAACGCACTTCTTTAGTGTCATCTTTGAAACGCTTCAATGAATCAAGTTCACCCTCGTATATCATTTCCTTACCACGCATCACTCGCACTTTACAGCCTCGTTTAACCACACCTTCAAGCACATAACAACCTGCTATCGTACCGATCTTAGACACAACAAAAACCTGACGAACTTCAACCAAGCCCAATATACTTTCACGTTTTTCAGGAGCCAACATCCCTGACAAGGCCGTCTTAATATCATCAGCCATTGCATAAATAATGCTGTAGTTACGTATTTGTACACCGCATGATTCAGCGAGTTTACGGGCAGGGGCATCGGTTCGCGTATTAAATCCGATCAAAATAGCTTTAGATGCCAGCGCAAGATTAATATCAGACTCATTGATCGAACCCACACCACTATGAATCAGACTAACCTTAACTTCATCCGTAGAAAGTTTTTGCAGTGTCTGCGCAATAGCTTCTGCCGAGCCTTGCACATCAGACTTAACAATCAACGACAAAGTACGCACTTCACCTTCAGCCATATGATCAAACATATTTTCAAGCTTGGCCGCTTGCTGCTGAGCCAGCTTAACACCACGATATTTACCCTGACGGAACAGGGCAATTTCACGAGCCCTTTTTTCATCCGTCAGCACCATCAAGGCTTCACCCGCATCAGGAACTTCTGAAAGACCTTGAATTTCAACAGGAATAGAAGGGCCGGCTTCAAGAATATTTTTACCGTTTTCATCCAGCATGGCTCGTACTCGACCGAATACCGATCCGATCAACACCGCATCACCGCGTTTCATCGTACCTGATTGAATCAGAACTGTCGCAACGGGTCCTTTTCCTTTATCCAAGCGCGCTTCAATAACCAAACCCTTAGCATTACAATTACGAGGTGCTTTCAACTCCATCAATTCAGCTTGCAACAATACCGCCTCAAGCAACTGATCAACACCTAAACCTGATTTTGAGGAAACTTCAACAAACATCGTGTCACCGCCCCAATCTTCAGGAACAACACCTTCGGAAACTAATTCTTGCTTAACACGCTCGATATTCGCATCTGCTTTATCAACCTTGGTAATAGCAACCACAATTGGCACGCTACCGGCTTTAGCATGGGCAATCGCCTCTTTAGTCTGTGGCATCACCCCATCGTCTGCCGCGACAACCAAAATTACGATATCCGTCGCCTTTGCACCACGAGCGCGCATTGCAGTAAAGGCTTCGTGACCCGGCGTGTCTAGAAATGACACCATACCGCGCGGTGTTTCAACGTGGTACGCGCCAATATGCTGAGTAATCCCCCCCGCCTCACCTGAAACTACACGAGTACGACGAATGTAATCCAGCAAAGAGGTTTTACCATGATCAACGTGACCCATTACCGTAACAACCGGTGCACGAGGCAAAGGCTCAACATCGTGATGTACTTCATCATCCATCAAATAAGCGTCAGGATCATCCAACTTAGCAGCTTTTGCTATATGGCCCAACTCCTCAACCACAATCATTGCGGTTTCCTGATCTAGCACCTGATTGATTGTCACCATCATGCCCATTTTCATAAGCACTTTAATCACTTCAACCGCTTTGACCGATAACTTCTGAGCCAACTCAGCGACAACAATTGTTTCAGGGACAGCCACTTCACGCACAACCGCTTCAGTTGGTAAAGTAAAGGCGTGTGCCGCATCATCAACCACTTGCTTGCTATGACGACCATGTTTAGGCGCTCGCGTTGCTGTAGACCATGACTTTTCCTTGGTCGCGGTCTTAGCCGGCGGACGCTCCGTCGTCTTAGCGGGAATGCGTTTTGTTTTTTCCTCGCGAACAGGGGATGTCGGTGTAACGGCCTTAACCTCAACCTTAGGCTTCCTGTCCGGCCTGATCACTTTATCACCAGGCTTCATGGCAGGACGATGCAAAGTACCATGAGGAAGATCAGCCGGTTTTGGCGCAACAGGGGCAGGAACGGGCGCCGCAGCAGCCACTACCACGACTTCAACAGGCGCAACCGGCACTTCCTTTATAACCTCCACTTTCTCTGGAAGTATAGGTTTTGCAGGCGCTGCTGCCTGTATCAATTTTTCGGCACGACGCTTATTAAATTCCTGGCGCGCAATTAACTCAGCCTCTTGACGTGCCGCCAACTCCGCTTGCAACTTCGCTTCCTGCTGACGAGAATCTAATTCAGCACTACCGAGGACTTTCATTTGCTCTGCACTGGTTAGAATAACAGGGGCTGCAGCCTGAACTGATTCAATCGACATCGGGGCGACAATACGACGTTTACGCACTTCAACCTGAATAGTACGTGCGCGACCTGACTTATCGGAGCTTTGTATTTCCGTTGTTTCACGACGTGTCAGCGTTATTTTTTTGGCGGAAGGGTCAGCACCATGCGCTTTACGCAAATGCTCGAGCAACTGAGCCTTGTCTTTTTCAGATACAAGATCCATCGCACTTGATTGTTTGCCACCAGCTGCATGCAACTGTTCCAGCAACAATGCCACCGGCAAGTTCAGCTCAGCCGCAAATTGTGTTACATCTAATTTTCCCATTACCATCCTTTAAACAACTCTAACCAACTCAACGGAGTAGTAAAACACTCCTGCGATGGTCAGCCGCCACACGACAGCCGCCAACCTACTTCATGAGCACTAACTGCGCACCGCTACATTTTTAACTATACAAACCAAGGCGCTCGCGCAGCCATGATAAGCGCATTAGACTGATCTGCTGTCAAATTTGACAATTCAACCAATTCATCCACATCCAGATCAGCCAATTGTTCCTGTGTTGAGATACCTTTAGTGGCCAGGTCATGCGCCAATTCATCATTCATACCTTCTAATTTTAGCAAGCCCTCAATACCATGCTCGAGTTTTTCTTCACTCACCAAAGCGGCATTCAAAAGTGCATTACGGGCACGGCTACGCAACTCATTGACCGTATCTTCATCAAAAGTATCAATTTCCAACATCTCTTCTACAGGGACATAAGCGACTTCTTCGATGGTCGCAAATCCTTCCTGAACCAAAATATCGGCCACTTCCTCATCGACATCCAACTTATCCATAAAGACGGCACGCATTTTTACAAATTCCTGATCATGTTTATCCTGCGCTTGTTCAACAGTCATAATATTCAGCTCCCAACCTGTCATTTCACTGGCCAGGCGCACGTTCTGCCCTCCACGACCAATCGCTTGAGCCAGATTATCTTCTTCAACCACAACATCCATACTATGGCGATCTTCATCAACCACAATACTAAAAATTTCTGCAGGTGCTAATGAATTAATAACATAGGTAGCAGGATCTTCCGACCAAAGAATAATATCGACACGCTCACCCGCCAATTCATTAGTCACGCTTTGCACGCGTGAACCCCGCATACCAACGCAAGTACCAATAGGATCAATACGCTGATCATGCGATCTAACCGCAATTTTTGCACGCGAACCCGGATCTCGAGCAGCGCTGACAATTTCCAATAACTTTTCTTCTATTTCAGGCACTTCCAATTCGAACAATTTTACCAACAGTTCATTAGACGTGCGAGATAAAATCACTTGCGGACCACGCGGACCACGATCAACACGCAACAAATGCGCCCTAACCCTATCCCCCAAGCGCATATTTTCCTTAGGGATCATCTGATCGCGGGGTAACAATGCTTCTATTTTACCAAACTCAACAATTGCACTACCGCGTTCCAGGCGTTTGACTGTACCCGTCACAAGATGCTCATTGCGATCCATGAAGTCAGCCAAAATTTGTTCGCGCTCAGCATCACGTATTTTTTGAAATATAACCTGTTTAGCTGCCTGCGCACCAATACGTCCGAAATCAATGGATTCCAACGATTCTTCAACGAATTCACCCATTTGAATATTAGCGACGCGCTTCTGAGCCTCTTCAATCTTTATATGCAAATCAGGCGTTTCAAATGTCTCATCATCCATGACTTCCCAACGACGAAAAGACTCAAATTCACCCGTATTACGATTGATAGTGACGCGCACATCCGCTTCATCATCAAACTGCTTTTTGGTAGCAGAGGCCAATGCAGACTCAAGAGCACCAAAAACAACCTCACTATCAACATTCTTTTCACGCGACAATGCATCTACCAATAACAAAACTTCACGACTCATACCATTCTCCGGCGATAGCTTAAACCACAAGCATTAAATTCTAAAAAGTCGGCACTAAACGCGCCTTGTCCACATTGGCTAGCTCAATATCCACCTGAAGGCCTTCAACATCCAGATGCAACACTCCTTCGCTGACGCCGCTTATGATCCCAACAAAATTCTTTCGAGATTCAATTGGCATACGCAATTTGACTTGCGCCTTGCTGCCAGAAAATCGAACAAAATCAATCTCTTTTTTTAACGCACGATCCAAACCCGGAGATGAAATCTCCAATCGATCATAGTCGATGTTCTCAACTGTAAATAGTCGGGTCAATTGATTGCTAACCACCTGACAATCCTCAACTGCAATACCTTCGGGCTTATCAATAAACACACGCAGCAGTCCACGTCCAGAGCGTTCAAAATCGACCAGCTCATAACCCAAACCCTCAACCGTAACCTCTACAAGCTTCACAACATCCATAATTACATCCCACAAATAAAAAACGGGCACTAAGCCCATCTGTAAATTCTTGCGATTATAACAAAATTTATATGCAAATGTAATTAACAATCTATAGAATTATTTATAGGACTGCGCTACAGAAGTATTGACAACAGGAAAGGGGGAATAAATCCCCCTGACTGGATAAACACCTTAAAACGATGCTTCGTAGCGCACTGTTATAGGATAGCGCCAGTCTTTGCCAAAGCCTCGCTCCGTGATACGCACCCCAACGACCGACTGCCTACGCTTATATTCGCTCATCTGTATGAGTTTAACCACACGACGGACATCGTCTACTAAAAATCCTTGCGCGATAATATCCTCAACAGACTGATTTTGTTCAACATAGCATTCCATAATCGCATCTAGCACATCGTACGCCGGCAGATTATCCTGGTCCGTTTGATCTGGTCGTAACTCCGCACTTGGTGCCCGAGTAATAATACGAGTAGGAATTACGTAACCCAGAGTATTGCGAAAACGTGACAGCGCATATACCCGCATTTTACTCACGTCTTTTAATACCGAGAAACCCCCTGCCATATCACCATACAAAGTAGCATACCCGACACCGACTTCGGACTTATTTCCCGTCGTTAATACGAGTGATCCATGTTTGTTTGATAACGCCATCAGTAAATTACCCCGAATGCGCGCCTGGATGTTTTCTTCTGTAGCATCCTCAGCTAAACCTTTAAAGCTTTCCTTCAAGGTTGTCATATAGCTGCAAAATATTGGCTCAATGGACAACTCATCATATTTAACACCCAGCAAACCAACCATTTCACGCGCATCATCCAGACTAATTTGTGCTGTATATGGTGACGGCATCATCACAGCATGGACTTTATCCGCTCCTAACGCATCAACAGCAATCGCGAGCGTCAATGCTGAATCGACACCTCCAGACATCCCCAACAAAACCCCTTTAAAACCATTCTTAACGATATAGTCACGCAACCCCATGCAAAGCGCTGCATAAATACTCTCCTCCATTAGCGGCAGCTTTACTACCTTCCCTAATGGTTCTGCATTAGCTGACAACGACACATAAGAGAGGGATTCCTCAAAAACAGATTGCTGATGCACAAGATCACCGCATCTGTCCATCGCAAAAGATCCTCCGTCAAACACCAGTTCGTCCTGCCCTCCGACCATATTTGCATAGATAATGGCCATACCCGTCTCTTGTATACGCTGACGCATAACCTCCTGTCTGGCTGCTTGCTTATTTATCGCATAAGGTGACGCATTCAACACCAGCAACACTTGCGCCCCCGCTTGAGATGCGTTTTGCGCGGCGTCTATGTTCCAAACATCTTCGCAAATATTAATGCCAAATTGTATTCCGCTTAATTCAAACACTAATGGCTTTTTGCCACTTACAAAATACCGCGCCTCATCGAATACGCCATAATTAGGCAAAAAATGCTTGCAGTACGTCGCAACGACTCGTCCATTTTGCAATAACGAAGCGGCATTATAACGCTGTCCGTTTTCTTCATAGGGATGACCCACTACAACCGATATACCCTCTATGCCTGCGGCCAATTCATCCAATGCAAGCCGACACGCATTAAAAAAACCGGGTCTCAACAACAAGTCTTCAGGCGGATAGCCACACAAACTCAACTCAGGCGTAAGCATCAGCGTTGCACCTTCCTGCCTGGCATAAGCCGCGTACTGTCCAATTTTTGCAGCATTTATTTTAAGGTCGCCTACAACACAGTTTATTTGTGCGATTGCCAGTTTCATAGTCATACCAAACTTTCAAGAGATACGCATATTAGTCCATTTATTATGCAAATCAAACGAGGTTAGATGTACATAACGTAAAAAAAGCGGACTGTCGCCAGCCCGCTTCTTTCATCAAAACAAGCGTTACTCTGCTACACGAACCTTCTTTGCTTCTTTTACAACAGAATCAATTTCCACACGACGGTTTTGCAAACGTCCTGCAACCGTTTTATTGTCGCCTACAGGATGAGCTGCGCCTTCACCTTTCGTTGTAATACGAGCCGATGCAACGCCATGCTTCACCAAAAAGGCTTTCACCGAAGCAGCGCGATTTTCTGATAATTTCTGATTCAACTTAGCTGATCCACGACTGTCTGTGTAACCAACAACTGACAGGCCAGAATCCTTATTCTTAACCGCAAAATCTACCACTTCATTTAGCTTTTTATCGGCGGCAGGCTTTAGTTTAGCAGAGTTGGTATCAAAGTTTGCACCTTCAATTGTCACTGGCTTATCAGAGAAAATCGTTTTATATACTGGAACAACGGCCTTAGCCACAACCGGCGCAGGTGCTGCAACGGGTGCAGGCGCAGCGACAGGCGCAGCAACAACAGGTGCAATATATGGCTTATCGAAATAGTAATTAATGCCCAACGTCAAGTTATTATTGGTAATTTTCTGACCATTATTCTTACCTGAACCAGAGGTATATTCCCCGGCAACACTCCATTGAGGTGCGAACTTATACTCCACTCCGAGCCCCAGATGTGCGCCTGAATACGTCCCGTTTACCACCCCCCCTGTTGCACGCGCAGAACCATAGCCTAATTTTGCATAAGGCAACCAATTGCCAGATGGCAAGCCTAACTTGGCATCAATACCGTAAACATCAGTACCATAATTACCAGCAGGTATTATGTGGGTTGCCTTCTGATTAAAGTCAGCAAAACCATCCACACCTAACAAAAAGCGATTCATATCCCAGTTATAACCAACTTCAAATCCATAAGTATTGGCGGTTTTAGTATCTGAATTTGTTATGCTCGAACGATCAGTACCCACTTTAGCACCCACCCAAGCACCTGAAAATTCACTTGCCTGTGCAACCGACATACTCAACAAAGCAGAAGCCAAAACCAGCGACATCGTATTCTTTTTCATAATCTCATCCTTATTACTTCATTAAATTTCGCAAATCAACCCAAGTCGACCTTTGTCGGACATTCTAACCTAACGAGACATACGCTCATTGACTGTTGTAAAAAAACAACAGTCGATTCCTGAAAGGAATCAGGCAGACATGGCACGCTGTCTTCTTGCCTCGAACAAACAAATGCCGGCACTGACTGAAACATTCAAGCTTTCTACACTACCCAACATGGGGATACGCACCAATTCGTCACAGGTTTCCATCGTCAGTCGACGCAAACCCTCGCCTTCTGCCCCCAGTACTAAAGCCAGACCACCGGTGTGCTTAAAAGTGTGCAAATCCTGCTTAGCCTCGCCGGCTGCCCCCACCACCCAAACCCCCTGCTCTTTCAACTCTCTCAAGGTGCGAGCCAAATTAGTAACGGTAATATAGGGGACCGTTTCAGCAGCGCCACAAGCGACCTTCTCAACGGTCGCTGTTATACCCACCGCACGATCTTTCGGTGCAATAACAGCATGAACCCCAAATGCATCCGCGCTACGCAGACAGGCACCCAGATTATGAGGATCTTGTATCCCATCTAACACCAGCAACAAAGGCGGCTCAATAAGCGTGTCCAACACATCCTCTAGGTGCTGAACTCGCCTTGCGGCATCAACCCGTGCCGCAACACCTTGATGTCGTGCACCACCTGCCATACCATCAAGACGAACCCCCTCCACAGGTATCACCCGCACACCAGCCGCTTCAGCTAGCGCAATCAAATCGCGCATACGCTGATCCTGACGCTGTGATTGCAGATAAACTTCCATTACGCCCTCAGGATTCTGACGAATGCGTGCAGTTACCGCATGAAAACCATAGATCAAACGCAAATCAGCCATGTTTCTTCTTTCCTTTTACCACTTTCTTTTTAGGCTTGTCAGATCCTTCCAACTCCCCCGCACACGGATCATTTTGCAACACAAAGTCAATTTTTGTGCTTTCCATATCCACTTTAACAACTCGCACCTCGACACGATCACCCAAGCGATAACTCTGCCCCGTCCGTTCACCTAACAAATGATGTTTGGTTGCATCAAAATGAAAGTAATCTTTACCCAATTCAGAAATATGTACCAAGCCCTCGACATACAACGCATCCAGTGAGACAAACATACCAAAACTCGTAACAGAAGAGACGGTACCCTTAAATACACTACCCAAATGATCACGCATGTAAAAGCACTTCAACCACGCTTCCACATCGCGCGTTGCATCGTCAGCTCGACGTTCAGTCATCGAGCAATGAATACCCAACTCAGTCCATTTTTGGACGGGTGTGTATTTTTTGTTCTGCAAAACGGCTTTAATAGCGCGATGTACTAATAAATCAGGGTAACGACGAATCGGTGAAGTAAAGTGCGCATAAGCCTCATAACCTAGACCGAAGTGGCCGATATTCTCCGGCTCATATTTAGCCTGACGCAGTGAGCGCAGCATCACAGTCTGCAGTAAAGCAGCATCTGGTCGCCCCTTGATACGTTTGAGCAATTTTGAATAATCAGCAGCTTGAGGCTCATCCTCCCCAGTCAAACCCAGCCCGAATTCCTTCATAAATTCTCGCAAGGCTTCCAGCTTTTCAGGCGTGGGTCCTTGATGGACACGATACAACACAGGATGTTCATGTTCCTGCAAGAAACCGGCAGCGCAAACGTTAGCCGCCAACATGCACTCCTCAATCAGTTTGTGAGCATCATTACGAACAACAGGCACGATGCGCTCAATTTTTCCTTGATCGGTGAATATCATCTGCGTTTCAACGGTTTCAAAATCAATTGCGCCACGCTTTTCACGTGCTTTTAGCAGTTTCTTAAACAGTTCGTACAGATGTTGCAAATGTGGCACGATAACTGAATTTTGTTTAGCTAAATTACCATCAGGTTCTGCCAGCATTTCGGCTACTTGATTGTAAGTTAAACGTGCATTGGAATACATCACGGATGGATAAAATCGATACTTACCAATTTCACCCTTGTTATCAATATGTATGTCGCACACCATACATAAACGATCAACATTAGGATTTAATGAACACAAGCCATTAGATAACTCTTCAGGCAACATCGGTATAACACGACGTGGAAAGTAAACCGAATTGCCGCGTATAATTGCTTCTCGATCCAAAGCGTCATTGGTATGAACATAGTGACTGACATCAGCAATGGCAACCACCAGGCGATACCCCCCTTTTTCAGGTACACAATAAACAGCATCATCAAAATCACGTGCGGTTTCGCCATCAATAGTAACCAAAGGCAAATGACGAATGTCTTCTCGGCCCGCCCAATCAGCATCTGAAACAACAGGAGAAATTGCTTTGGCCTGACGTTCAACCTCAGCAGGGAACTCATAAGGCAAATCATGCTTACGTAGCGCAATTTCAATTTCCATCCCAGGATCTGCATAGTTACCTAAAATCTGCACAATCCGACCAATCGGCTGTGCATGTTTATCCGGGTGTTTAATAATCTCGAGGATAACTACCTGGCCTGATTTTGCACCACCCGAACTGCCTGAAGCCACTAAGATATCCTGAGATATCCGACGATTTTCAGCCACAACAAACTGTATACCATGTTCTTCATACAAACGTCCAACCACCCTATTATTTGCACGTTCTAATACTTCAACAATTTTTGCTTCAGGTCTGCCACGTCTGTCCACACCGGATTGACGAACCAACACAATATCCCCGTTGAGCACCTGATGCATTTCCTTTTCTGAAAGAAACATATCAGCACTACCGTCTTCAGGAATCAGAAAACCAAAACCATCAGCATGCCCCTGCACTTTTCCTTTGATTAAATCGAGCTTATCCATCACACAAATGGCGCGTTTACGATTACGCATGATTTGCCCATCTCGCTCCATCGCGCGTAAGCGGCGCGAAAACAGATCCTCCTCTTCACGTTCAATGTACAGCATATCCAAAAGCTCATCATCACTCATCGGTGCGCCATGCTGAGTCAATATTTGCAGAACAAATTCTCGACTCGGGAGCGGATGTTCATATTGCTCACGCTCGCGTTCTAAAAACGGATCCTGCAAACGTAAATTATTTTTATTTTTCATTGACAAATTATCCTTTAACGATTAAATTACGCGCCTTAAGCAAAATCATTGCCCAGATGGCGGAATTGGTAGACGCGCACGGTTCAGGTCCGTGTGCCGTAAGGTGTGGAGGTTCGAGTCCTCTTCTGGGCACCAGTTAAGTAAGGCCAGCGCAAGCTGGCCTTTTCTTTACCTGGAAGAAAGCGTAACACCCGCGTATTGCTAGCTAGAACAAGAAGTGTATTCGCGGTAACGAATACCCGAGGGCCGCTTACTGGACCTAAACCGCTCTGCCTATACGTATCAAGCCATAACTCTCGAACACGCAATATTTCAACAGCCTCATCTGACGCCCCTGCATTATGATTATTGCTTACTCGAAATAATATCGACATAGTTTTAATACAGCTTAAATAGAATCCAGTGGCATTCTACACTAACAATCGCCATTTTGAGTCGGGCTAGTCTTTTCACAACACTTCCAACATCACGAACCCCCAGAGAGACGAAAACAGATGCATAGAAGGCAAAAAAGGCACTGATAAACCCAGTGCCTTTTTATATTTGTGTCACCCTTTATATAAGCTACGCAAACGGGTGACGTAACACAATCGTTTCATCTCGATCAGGACCGGTAGACACCATATCAACTGGAATGCCGCATACCTCGGCAATACGAGCCAAATAATTACGAGCAGCTACGGGTAGTTGCTCATAGGTTTGGATCCCGAGCGTACTCTCAGACCACCCTTCCATCTCTTCATACACCACCTCGCAGTTTGTCAACGCATCGGCGCCAACAGGCAAAATATCGCAATCAACGCCATTGATCCTGTAAGCGACACCAATTTTGACTGATTCCATACCATCCATCACGTCAAGTTTAGTGACACACAAACCCGACACACCATTGATTTGAATAGAGCGTTTAAGGGCGGCAGCATCAAACCAACCGCAACGGCGAGCACGTCCTGTCGTCGAACCAAATTCATGACCCCGCTTAGCAAGCCCTTCACCGACCGGGTCACACTTGTTCACAGCATCATATAGTTCAGTAGGAAAAGGGCCCGAGCCTACACGAGTGGTATAAGCCTTGGTAATACCCAGAACATAATTCAACATCTGGGGCCCGACACCGGCTCCCGCGCAGGCTGCACCTGAAATACAATTACTACTGGTAACGAAAGGATAGGTACCGTGATCGATATCTAACAAAGCGCCTTGAGCACCTTCAAACAGCAAACTTTGCCCGGACTGGCTCGATTCATACAAAGCACGCGGCACATCCATAACGAGAGGCCTAATACGTTCAGCCAACGCCAGCGTATCATCGAATGTTTTTTGGAAATCCACCGTCGGGGCATTGAAATAATTTTTTAAGACGAAATTATGGTATTCGAGCACCTCACTCAATTTAGCAGCAAACCGCTCAGGATAAAAAATATCCTGCAAGCGAATCGCACGGCGAGCAACTTTATCTTCATAGGCAGGACCAATACCACGCCCTGTCGTTCCTATTTTCGCATCACCTTTTGCTAATTCACGTGCCTTATCGATCGCCTCGTGATACGGTAAGATTAAAGGACAAGCTTCAGAGATTTTCAGCCGCCCGTAAACATCGATACCCGCAAGCTGCAACTCATCCATTTCTTTCAATAATGCCTGGGGTGAAACCACCACACCATTACCGATGTAGCACATCACATGATCGCGCAAAATACCCGATGGGATTAGGTGCAAAACGGTTTTTTTTCCGTTAATCACCAAGGTATGTCCCGCATTATGTCCTCCTTGAAAACGAACAACGCCCTGCGCATGATCTGTCAACCAGTCGACGATCTTACCTTTACCTTCATCACCCCATTGGGTACCGATTACTACGACGTTCTTAGCCATTACGGAGCTTTCAAATAAATTAAAAATGGATAATCATTAATTACTAATTAAAGTGCGACAACTTGCCAAACGCCTTCGAGCAAAACCAAATCACGATCACATTGCAATTCTCCCGGACAATCCAAACTACCCGGCAAACTTACAACCACACGCTCACCGGCCGCACGCAATTGGGCAATCAATGATAATAATGTCGCGTCATGCTGGTAAGGCGCACGAATTCCAGAAAGTCTTTGCTCTGAAGGTAGCAAACGATACAACTGGCGCAAATCCATACTAAACCCTGTAGCAGGCCTTGAACGACCGAAACTTTTGCCCAGGTCATCATAACGACCACCTAAGGCAATCGCATCGTGACTACCCGCGTGATAAGCCGCGAACACTAACCCACTGTGATAGTGATACCCGCGCAAATCAGCAAGATCGATACCAATACTCGCAACATCATGTTGCAATTTATTCGCAACGAATTTCAAATCAGCTAAAGCCGAAGTAATTTCAGGGAAAGCGGGCAATTGCTGAACGGCACGCATCAGGACATCATCGCAATCACCATATAGCGTTGGCAATACCATAAATGCACGACACACTTCGCCATCTAACCCTGACAACAAATCCTGCAAGGTCGCCGCATCCTTACTTTGAAGCGCAGCAAACAATTTAGCTTCCAGCGCCTTATCCAAACAGGCATGACGCACAAGCGAACGAAACACGCCCACATGCCCAAAATCCAGGTGGACATTTTGAATACCTAAGAGTGCAAATGACTGCAACATCAATTGTTGAATTTCAAGATCACTTTCCAAACCACTGTGACCATATAGCTCAGCACCAATTTGTAAGAGTTCACGAGTGCGATTAACGCCCGCAGGGATTGTGTGCAACACACTTCCTGCATAACTTAAACGTGCTACACCTTGATGATTAAGTAAATGTGCATCAATACGCGCCACTTGCGGCGTTATATCGGCACGTAATGCCAACGTACGTCCACTTAACTGATCAACGAGTTTAAAAGAGCGCAAATCCATATCATCATTATCAACGATAAGTAATGACTCTGCATATTCCAGCAAAGGAGGGACGACCAATTGATAACCAGATTTTCTTAATAAATCTAGAATTTTCGATCGCATGGACTCAACTCGCCACGCCTCGTCGGGTAGCATGTCTTGTATATATTCAGGGAGTAACCAATTTTGCATTTATCTAACCCAGTACAACATAATCAAACCGCAATGCGATTAAACCAATAAAGTTGCGCGTCAGAAAAGTAAGGCGACCAGCGTCACTGAACTTAGACTGACGCATAATAAGGATACTGTTTTCAAACAGAATCAATATTAACGTAACGAATCAATCCATCACTATAACTATTTCCCGGTTTTACCCGAACTTTTCAGATACTTGAAAAATGCGGAACTCGGATCCATCACCATCACATCGCTCTTATTCTTAAAACTTTGTTTATATGCTTCAAGACTACGATAAAATGAGTAAAATTCAGCATTTCGGCCAAACGCACTAGCATAAATAGCACTGGCTTTAGCATCACCTGTACCTTTAGTACTTTGCGCATCACGATATGCCTCGGCAAGAATAACCTCCCTCTGCTTATCTGCATCAGCCTTGATTTTTTCACCATCGGCAGCGCCCGAAGCACGCAATTCATTCGCAACACGTTTGCGTTCAGCATCCATACGGCGATAAACAGAATCACTGATTTCAGAAGGAAAATCAACGCGTTTTAATCTAACATCCAGAACCTGAACACCAATCTTCCTTGCATCTGCATCGGTTTTATCACGCAACACTGTCATGATCTGTTCACGCTCACCTGACACAACTTCATGAATAGTACGCTTACCAAATTCTTCGCGCATACTGGAATTTACAGTTTGCATCAAACGTGTATTTGCGCGTGCCTCATCTCCCCCCACACTGATGTAAAACTGTTTAACGTCAACAATGCGCCATTTAACAAAGGAATCAACCATGACGTTTTTCTTTTCAGCGGTAATAAAACGCTCTGGTTCACCAGCATCCAGCGTGAGTATACGAGAATCGAAAAAACGTACGTTCTGCACCAAAGGTATTTTGAAATACAAACCCGGTGTCGTTTTAACACTAACCATTTCACCCAACTGAAAGACTATCACTGTTTGGCGCTGATCAACGATAAACATACTCAAGCTCAAAATAATGAGCGCAAGCACACAAACAACAAGCACATTAGCTACATTGGTCTTCATTATCGAGTCCCCCGGTCGCGGCTGAGCAGCGAATCGCGCGCACGTTGCGCAGCATTATTATCGTTCCCCTGAGAAGTCACAGGTATCAAATCAACCTTAGCATCTGACTTACTCTGCACAGATCCATCAACCGTGGGTGAACGGCTAGATTCAATCAACTTATCTAAAGGCAGATATAACAGACTGTTTCCATTTTTTTGATCGACCATGACTTTACTGATATTACCCATAACCTGTGACATCATATCGAGGTACATACGATCACGAGTCACGGCAGGCGCTTTTTCATATTCAACGAGAATTTGCTTAAAGCGACTCGCATCACCTTCCGCATTTGCAATTACGCTTTGTTTGTAACCTTCCGACTCTTGAATAAGGCGTGCTGCCGTACCTTTAGCGCGTGGCACAACATCATTGGCATAAGCCTGGCCTTCATTTTTTTGCCGTTCACGATCCTGACCTGCCTTGACCGCATCATCAAACGCTGCTTGAACCTGTTCGGGCGGCTGGGCATTTTGCATCGTCAATTTACTAATGACTATTCCAGATTGATAACGATCCAAAATATCTTGAATCAACTTCGTTGCCGAGGCTGCAACCTGCTCACGTCCTTCATACAACACAAAATCCATTTTGCTTTTGCCTACAACTTCTCGTATAGACGTTTCAGCTGCTTGTCGCACATTTTCATCAGGATTACGATTATTAAATAAATATTCGCCTGGATCACGTAGAAAGTACTGCACTGCAAACTGAATATCGACAATATTTTCATCATCCGTTAGCATGAGAGATTCTTTAGCCATCTTATTTTTTACATTATCGCGATATCCAACTTCAACGGTGCGAACCTGACTCAAATTCACCAATTCAACCGCTTCAACCGGATAAGGGATATGCCAACGCGGTCCGGCAAGCGTAACTTCTACTTGCTTGCCAAAACGCAAAACCACCCCTCGTTGACTCGCATCAACAATGTAAAAGCCACTCGCAAGCCAAATCATAACGGCAATCACAGCAAGCAAGCCTAAAGCGCCTCCCGATAATGCAGGGAGCCCGCTATTGGCGGGACCTTTATTACCAGGTCCGGTTTTTTGTCCAAGTAAAACGGATAGTTGTACCTTCAATTTTTTTAGTAAAGCCTCCAAATCAGGTGGGCCTCCGTTTTTATTACCCCATTGAGGGTCATTCAATCCCATGGCAGATTACTCGCTTGTTTAATTTGATTTTCAATAAATTCAACGGCCAACTTGCTATCTTTGGCCTCAGTTAACACAATACGCAAATCATCTAATCCTGCACCCGTTACCGCACTCAGAAAAACGCGTGCGATTCTATCACAATCATCACGCTCTACACCTGACGGCATCTCGGTCAAATCTACTTTGTTATATACGAGTAACTGAGGGATCTTATCCGCCTCGATTTCCGCAAGAACCTTGTTAACTTCATTAATCTGATCATCTCTATTCGGATTGCTGGCATCAACAACATGCAATAACAAATCTGCATGCACAGTCTCTTCAAGCGTACTCCTAAATGCTGCAACGAGTCCGTGCGGTAGATGCCGAATAAAACCCACCGTATCCGAAACAACAATCTCCCCCGTTCCTTCAGAATACATACGACGTGATGTCGTATCAAGCGTCGCGAATAACTGATTTGCCACATACACACTAGATTTGGTCAGCCGATTGAATAGCGTAGACTTACCTGCATTAGTATAGCCCACGATAGATACTGAAAAGACGCCAGACCGGTTTCGTGAACGTCGCATGACATCGCGTTGAGCCTTGAGTTTCTCAAGACGCTCTTTAAGCAGATGCACTCGCTTATCCAACTTACGCCTGTCTAATTCTAATTGGGTTTCACCAGGGCCTCGGGCACCGACAGCAAACTTCTGCTGCCCCATATCCGAATTTAAACCAACCAGCCTGGTCGCTAAATACTTAAGTTGTGCAAGTTCGACCTGAACCTTACCCTCATGACTTTGCGCTCGCTGTGCAAAGATATCCAAGATCAACATAGTTCGATCAATCACGCGGGTATTTAATTTCGCGGTAAGATTACGCATTTGAGCAGGTGACAGATCGTGATTAAAAATCACTAATGGAACCTCCATACGTTCAACCATTTCGGCAACTTCTTGAATTTTGCCACTACCTGCAAACAAGGCTGGATTCGGACGTATGCGTTTTCCCTCAATTGTCGCAAGCGTACGCACACCTGCCGTTTCAGCTAACAAACGTAATTCTTCTAAACTCTCACGATAATCTGCATCGCCCAAGTCTATGCTAACTAATATAGCCGCTTCACTTCCTCTTGATGTCTGCTGCATCAATCAATTTCTGATTCATCAAAAGCAACATTAACCGCACGTGCTGGAACGATGGTGGAGATAGCGTGCTTATAAACCATCTGTATCACAGAATTATTTTTTAACAACACCACATATTGATCAAATGATTCGACTTGTCCCTGAAGTTTAATGCCGTTCACCAAATAAATGGCGACCTGAACATGTTCTTTACGGAGGGTATTAAGGAAGGGGTCTTGCAGTTGCTGGCCTTTTGCACTCATATTATTGCTCTTTTTGTTATTTAAGTACTACACTTTACTGGATTACGAGATGAATAACCAGACACGTATCCGATCAAAAACACAATAAGTCGTAATTGTTTGATTTTAATCATAATATACAATGAAAATTACACATTTCTGTATCTTATAATTTTTCATTGGCTTAACATTCTTACGTAAGTCAGCAGTTGTTATTTAACGAGCATAGTTGACTCAGTTAATGAGCATATTTTATTGATCAAAAACTAACAGCATCCTGTTCTAATCATAGCTATTTAAAAGGCGTAGTTCGGAAATTGCTTACCCAAAAACACAGATCAACGGGCAAAAAAAGACCTGCATTTCTGCAGGTTTTTAAATGGTGGGTCGTGCGGGGATCGAACCTGCGACAAATGGATTAAGAGTCCACTGCTCTACCAGCTGAGCTAACGACCCTTTCGACTTACTAAAGTCAAATTTATTTAAATTTTGTAATTTGTAAATTAAACAAAATACGTACGCAAAATCCCTCAAAAGAGGGATTAGCGATTATAAGGCGTCTGACGATGACCTACTTTCGCATGGGTAATCCACACTATCATTGGCGCGGAGTCGTTTCACTGTCCTGTTCGGGATGGGAAGGAGTGG